>NZ_VIRJ01000090.1:0-1419 GCF_006874435.1 Microbispora sp. KK1-11
GGTCACGTCCAGGGAAGTGGTGTACGAGCTGCCACCGCGTGATCCGTTTCTGCAGGTTATGCGGTGAGGCTGTCCGGGAGCTGTTCCTGGTCCGGTGTGTCGCCGGGGATCACCCGTAGGCGGGCTTTGGCCAACACGTCCAGGCCTATGTAGCGGCGGGCTTCGGTCCACTCGTCGGTCTGCTCGGCCAGCACGGCACCGACCAGGCGGATGATCGCCTGCCGGTTCGGGAAAATGCCCACGACGTCGGTGCGGCGGCGGATCTCCTTGTTCAGCCGCTCCTGCGGGTTGTTCGACCAGATCTGCTTCCAGATCTCCCGGGGAAACTGGGCGAAGGCCAGCAGGTCATCGCGGGCGGCGTCCAGGTGGTCGGCGGCTGCCGGGTACTTCGCCTGAAGAGCGTCGATAACCCAGGAATGTTGGGTGTGCACCTGCTCGGCGGTCGGCTGATCGAAGATGGTCCGCACCAGCGTCGCCACCCACGGCTGCGCCGACTTCGGGACGGTCGTGAGCAGGTTGCGCAGGTAGTGGGTGCGGCAGCGCTGCCAGGAGGCTCCGGGGAGGGTGGCGCCGATCGCCTCGACCAGCCCGAGGTGGGCATCGGAGATGACCATCTGCACCCCGGACAGGCCGCGGGCGACCAAGCCGCGCAGGAATGCCAGCCAGCCGGCGCCGTCCTCCCGCGAGGTGACCTCCAAGCCGAGGATCTCCCGTTGCCCGTTGGCGTTGACCGCGGTGGCGACCAGGGCGTGCACGTTGACCGTCCGGCCGCCTTCGCGGACCTTCTGGGTGAGGGCGTCCAGCCACACGAAGGTGTACGGGCCGCCGTCCAAGGCCCGGGTGCGGAAGGCCTCCACCTGCTCATCGAGCACCTTGGCCATCGCCGAGACCTGGCTCTTGGAGATCCCTGCGATACCGAGTTGCTCAACCAGCTTGTCCACCCGCCGGGTCGACACTCCCAGCAGGTAGGACGTGGCCACGACGCTGACCAGGGCTTGCTCGGCACGCCGACGACGTTCCAGCAGCCAGTCCGGGAAGTAGGAGCCCTGCCGCAGTTTCGGGATGGCCAGCTCGACCGTGCCCGCGCGGGTGTCCCACTCCCGCTTGCGGTAACCGTTACGGGAGTTGGTCCGCTCGCTGCTGCGCTCGCCGTAGGAGGCGCCGCATAGGTTGTCGGCTTCGGCCGACATCAACGCCTCGGCCATGGTCTTCACCATGGATCGCAACAGATCCGGATCCTGCGCCTGGATCTGCTCCGCCAGCCACGCGCCAGGGTCCACACTGTCGTTCACGGCCATCGCTTTCTTCTCCTTCGATCTTGACTTCGCAATCACGAAGGATCACGCGATGGCCGTCCTCATTTCACGACGCCACGCCTCTACCAGCGGAAACTCTTACACCACTCCCGTGGACGCAACC
>NZ_VIRJ01000091.1:0-1372 GCF_006874435.1 Microbispora sp. KK1-11
CTAGTACTACAGCCTGATTTCGTGATGTCGGAGCCAGCGTTTCCAGTAGTGGCTAGCTCGGGCGCGGGCTTGGTGGTGTCGTCTGTGTCGGGACCAGGCGAGGGCGTGACTGAGGGGAAGGGTGATCGCGGCGGTCAGGCGTGCCAGCAGACGGCGGATTTCTGCTGGTGTGAGGCGGACCAGGCCGCTTGGACTTTTGGGGCGTGCGCGGCGGTGACGGCGAGATAGGCGTGGGCGAGCATCGCCAAGGTGATGTGGCGGTGCCAGGCGTCGAACCGCCGGACCTGATAGTGGTCCAGTCCGGTCTCGTTCTTAGCAGACTGGAAACACTCCTCGATCGCCCAGCGGGAACCGGCGACGGCGATGAGGTCCTCCAAGGTGGTGCCGACCGGTGCGTAACACAGGTAGTAGGCCAGCTCAAGCTCGCCCTTGGCATTGGGAGTGAGGCTGCGCCGGACGAGCAGCCACCGTTGGTAGCCGGGCTCGGCCTCGAAGGTCACCGTGGCCAGCGCCCAGTCATACAGACGCTCGCCCTTGGCGCCGTCGCTACAGGAACGGCGCTTCCACGCCTCGGGCGGAGCTTGTGCGGTCGCGGTGTCGGCCCGGATTTCCCCGCCCCACCCCATGCCGATCCATTGGCTCTTGGGCACCGCCACCACATAGCTCAGGCGGTGCTCTTCCAGGAAGCGCCGGAACTTGTTGTCCATGCCATAGGCCTCATCAGCGCTCACCCAGGACGCCGGCACCCCCGCCTTCACGGCCCGGGCCAGCATCGTCCGAGCCAGCACCGGCTTGGTGGCGAACGCCACCTCCTCCCCGATGCCGGCCCGGATGCAACGCTCCCTGTCTTCAGTCCAGGACTTCGGCAGATACAGCTCGGCGTCGATCAGCGTCCGGCCCAGCGGAGAGGCGTAGGCGAGGAACACGCCCAGCTGGCAGTTCTCAATGCGACCCGCCGTGCCGGAGTACTGGCGCTGCACCCCGGCCGACTTGTCGCCCTTCTTCAGGAAGCCGGTGTCATCCACGATCAATACGCCATCGCGGTGACCGAGGTTGTCCATCACGTAATCGCGCAGGTCGACCCGCACCTGGCGGGGGTCCCAGCGGGCACTGTTCAACAAGCGCTGCATGCGATCAGGAGCCGCATCCCCGGCCGCCTCCGCCAGCTGCCAGCCGTTCTTACGCTCGATCGGAGCCAGCAGCCCCAGCAGATACGCCCGCGCCTGCCTGCGCGGTTCCACCCGCCCGAACCGTCCCGCCACCCGCGCGAACAACACATCCAGCCCGGCCACCCACTCTTGAAGGTCGCCCGCGGTCAGCTCATCAGACATGATCCAGAACTATAGATCACAAAACCTGGCTGTAGTACTAG
>NZ_VIRJ01000092.1:0-1272 GCF_006874435.1 Microbispora sp. KK1-11
CCCGCCGGGATCAGCGGGCCAAAGGGCTGACCTACCTGCGGGGCCTGCTGCTGGACGGCCGCCGCAAGTCGATGCAGCCGATGGCCGAACGCCTGGGCGTGGACCACCAAGGACTGCAGCAGTTCCTCACCTCCTCCACCTGGGACCTCACCCAAGTACGCCGCCACCTGGCAGCCCGCGCTGTCGCCGCCATCGCCCCGGTGGCCTGGGTGATCGACGACACCGGCTTCCCCAAGGACGGCATCGCCTCACCCGGGGTGGCCCGGCAGTACTCCGGCACCCTGGGCAAGGTCGGCAACTGCCAGATCGGCGTCAGCGTCCACGCCGTCACCGACGCCGCCTCCTGCCCGCTGAACTGGCGCCTGTTCCTGCCACCCTCCTGGGACCCCGCACACACCGGCGACGACGAGGCCGCCGCCGCACAGGTCACCGCGCGCCGCACCCGCTGCGCCATCCCCGCCGACCAGGGCCACCGCCCAAAGTGGCAACTCGCGGTGGAGATGCTCGATGAGCTGGCCGCATGGGGCCTTGCGCCGCCGCTGGTCGTGGCCGATGCCGCCTACGGCGACAACGCCCACCTGCGGGCAGCCCTGTCCGAGCGCGGCTTGCACTATGTGGTGCAGGTCAAAGGCGCTGTCACCGCCCACCACGCCACCGGCGAACCCGACCCGGTCGCGTACTCGGGCAGGGGGCGCCCGCCCCGGCCGCACCGCTACCCAGACAAACCGATCAGCCTGCGCGAGCACGTGCTGGCCGCCGGCCAGCAGGCGGCGCTGACGGTGACCTGCCGCGCCGGCTCCAAAGGAGCCATGACCTCCCAGTTCGTCGTCCTGCCCGTCCGCGTCGCCGGACGCCGGCCCCACCCCGCAGCCGACGGGACACTGCCCGTCAGCCTCCTGATCGCGCAATGGCCCGCCGGCGAGGCCGAGCCGGTCAAGTACTGGCTGACCGACCTGCCCGCCGGCACCCCGGCCGCCACTCTGGTCGCCCTGGCAAAGATCCGCTGGCGGATCGAGCACGACTACCGCGAACTGAAGACTGGCCTGGGCCTGGACCACTTCGAAGGCCGCTCCTGGATCGGCTGGCACCGCCACGTCACCCTGGTCACCGCCGCCCACCTGTTCTGCACCGAACTGCGCCTGCATGACCCAAAAGCCGCGGCCTGACCCTCTACACGATCCTCAAAGAACTCCAGATACTCCTGGCCACCTGGACCGGCCGCTGCCCCACCTGCTCACAGCGCCCACCCTGAGCACCTAACAAAGCACTACT
>NZ_VIRJ01000093.1:0-1252 GCF_006874435.1 Microbispora sp. KK1-11
CGTCGTTGCCGGTGAACTGCCACCAGTTCAGGTTGAACAGGTAGCCGCTGCCGCCGGTGAATCTGAGGTAGAGGTCGTGGGTGCCGGTCGCGCCGGTGACGGGGCAGGAGACGGTGGTCCAGGTCTGCCAGCCGCCGGTGCCGGGGACGGTGCAGGTACCCATGAGGGTGCCGGTGGCGCTGTCACGGCGTACTTCGATCTTTCCGCCGGCGGCGCCGGAGGCCACCCGTGCGGAGAACGAGGTCGCGCCGGTGCCGAAGGCGACGCCCTTGACCTTGATGTAGTCGCCGTTGTCGATGAAACCGACGTTCATGCCGCCTCCGCTGTCGGTGGAGGCTTCGGTTTCGACGCCGGACTCCCAGGCGATGGTCTCGGCTTCCTGGCGGGTGTAGGGGTTGAGGGTGCCGATCTGGGGGGCGCCGGTGGTGGTCATGGTGATGGTCGGGATGGTGCCGTCGGCGTTGTAGGTGAACTTCTCCACCGCGACCGAGCGGGTGTAGCCGCCGCCGCCCGGCAGGGCGCCGTTGTGGTAGAAGAAGTACGAGCCGCCGTTGAAGTCGATGATGCCGGGGTGGTTGGTGAAGCTGCTGCCCTGGGTGGGCATGATCGTTCCCCGGTAGGTCCACGGCCCGGTCGGGCTGGACGATGTCGAGTAGGCGATGAACTCCGAGCAGCACTTGGCCGCGAACACCATGTAGTACAGGCTGCCCCGCTTGTAGAACCAGGGGCCTTCTTCGAACAGGGTGGGCCGGTTGGCGTCCCCGGTGCGGGTGCCGAACCCCGACGTGGTCAGGTTGACCTTCGTCGGGCTGCCCGAGTAGGAGGTCATGTCGCTGTTCAGCTTGATGTACCACAGGTTCGGGTTGCCCCAGTAGAGGTAGGCCTGCCCGTTGTCGTCGATGTAGACGGTGGGGTCGATCTCGCCGTTTTCGACCAGCGGGTGTCCCAGGGCGTCCTTGAAGGGGCCGGTGGGGCTGTCGGAGACGGCCACGCCGATGGCCATCCTGCCGGTCGAACGGTTGGTGGTGGGGACGTACCAGTAGAACTTGCCGTTGCGGTAGACGGCCTGGCCCGCCCAGGCGTCGGATTTGGCCCAGCTGAAGCTGGCGACGCTCAGCGGGGAGCCGTGGTCGGTCCAGTTCACCATGTCGGCCGACGACCAGACCCGCCAGTCCTTCATGGTGAAGTACGTCGATCCGTCCTCGTCGTGCCCGGTGTAGAGGTAGACCCGGCCGTTGTAGACCAGCGGCGC
>NZ_VIRJ01000094.1:0-1219 GCF_006874435.1 Microbispora sp. KK1-11
CGTTGAGGGCGTCGAGGACGGCGGTGTACGCCTGCTTCTTGTTGTAGTTGCCGTCGAACAGCAGCGGGTTGTCGCCGCTGCGCCAGGAGTACTTGTCGGTGATGCCCCACACCGTGATGCCGGTGCAGCGGGGCACTGCCGTGCATGCCTGGGTGACACGGCGGTAGGCGTCGGCCTGGGCGGAGCCCGAGCCGCCGATGTCGAGCTCGGTGATCTGGACGTCGACGCCGAGCGCGGCGAACTGGGCGATGTTCTGCTGGTAGTTGGAGGGCACCGAGCCCTGCGACAGGTGCGACTGCAGCCCGACGCAGTCGATCGGCACGCCGCGGGCCTTGAAGTCCTTGACCATGTTATAGACGCCGCGGGTCTTGTTCGCGTTGGCGTCGTCGATGTTGTAGTCGTTGTAGCAGAGCTTGGCGTTCGGGTCGGCCGCGCGTGCGGCGCGGAAGGCCTCCTCGATGAAGCCGTTGCCGAGTTTCTGGGTCCATACCGAGCTGCGCAGGGTGCCGACCGCGCCGCCGTCGGCGAAGGCCTCGTTGACCACGTCCCAGGCGTAGATCTTGCCCTTGTAGTGGCCCATCACGTTGTTGATGTGGTTGACCAGGGCCGAGCGCAGGTCGGTGGTGGACAGGCCGCTGACCCAGCTGGGCAGCTGGTTGTGCCAGACGAGGGTGTGGCCGCGGATCTTCATGCCCTTGCTCTGGGCGTGGCTGACGATCTGGTCGGCGGAGGTGAAGCGGAACGAGCCGCGGGAGGGCTCGGTGGCGTCCCACTTCATCTCGTTTTCCGGGGTGACGGCGTTGAACTCGCGGTCCCAGGTGGCCACGTAGGTCGAGTCGTTCATGTGACCGGCCGCGATCGCGGCGCCGTAGTAGCGGCCGCTTTGGGCGGCGGCCGCGCCCAGCGTGCCCGCGGCGGCGCCGGCGGGGACGGACGCCGCGAGCGCGGTGACCGTGCCGAGCGCGCCGAGGGCGCCGGCGACCAGCAACCGGCGGGTGCCGGCGCGCGGTCGCCGTCCTCCGCCGGCGGATAAGGGGTTTTCGCCCATGCCTGAGCCTCCACTGCGAAATCGATGAGGGAACGCGAACAGACGCCCGCGGAAACACCACGCGAACCATCGCCGCGTCGGAAACTGCGGCCCCTGCCGCTCACCACCGACCCCGGCAGGAGGAGCCGCCTCGGGGAGTCAGTCTGGAAATCAGACCCGAAACGTGTCAAG
>NZ_VIRJ01000095.1:0-1209 GCF_006874435.1 Microbispora sp. KK1-11
GCTCGGTGGCGTCGATCTTCATCTCGTTCTCGGCCGTCACCATGTTGAACTCACGATTCGCGATCGTCGTGTAGTTCGAGTCACTCAGCTTGTTCGCGCTGATCGCCGTACCGAAGTATCGGCCGCTCTGCGCGGCCGCGGCGCCCAGGGTGCTCGCCGCCGCGTCGGCGGGAACCGACACCGCCACGGCGGTGATCGCGCCGAGAACGCCGAGGGCGCCGGCGAGCAGCACCCGGCCGCGACGTGGGCGCCGGAGCCGATCTAAGGGGGTGGCGTTTGAATCCATGCCTGAGCCTCCACAACTGAATCACGGAAAGCGGACATCCGCGGGATCGACACCGCGTCCCGTTGCGGGACGCAGATCACGAGGACGTCGCGGACGGCGCCCCCCTGCCCCTTCACCACCGACCTGGCAGGGGAGACCGCCTCGGGGACTCAGTCTGGAAATCTCGCCGAAATGTGTCAAGACTCCTTTGAAACTTTCGGTCGGCTTGGTCGCCGGACAAGTCCAAGATGCACTCCGATGAGCGCTCCTGCCTTCGAAAACATGGCGACGACCCTGCTCTGTGGGAGGAGTTGTCGATGAAAGTTTCAGCACGTTGCCGGTGTCGATCGCGGTCCGGTGTTCCCCGATATCTCCAGATGGGCGACGGTCTGGCCCGTGCGAGGACGTGGAACGACGTGCGCCGGCCCCCTTGACGGCGCCTCCCCGCTTCGTGTTTGCTCCGGCGCACCACCACCACCACCGGCCGGTCGCCACTGGACGCGGCAGCCCACTCGTCCACCCTATGTTAGCGCTAACAAGGCCACTGTCGAGTGCTACGGAGCCCGGCCTCGCCGCCTGACGGGGCCCGCCCATGGAGACCGCATCGCGATACCTGAGCCCCCGTCCAGTTCGCCGCCGTCGAAGGGGTTGATCGGCCGTTGATGTTAACGCTCACAAATCGGTGCCGCCTCGGAGAGAAGCCGAACGCGCGCGGCATCCGCGGTATCTCACGACGGAAGGACATGGCGTGACACGAAGGCTCAGAGCCATACTGGCGGCCGCTGTCTTACCTCTGGTGGTGGCGGCCATGTTTCTGGGGGTCCGGCCCGCCGCGGCGGCGTCGCTGACCCGGGTGACCGGTTTCGGCAACAACCCGACGAACCTGAACATGTACCTCTACGTGCCCGACAGGGTCGCGGCACGGCCCGCGCTGCTGGTCCTGG
>NZ_VIRJ01000096.1:0-1175 GCF_006874435.1 Microbispora sp. KK1-11
ACCTGATCGACGGCATCCACCCCACCGCGAACGGCTACGACAAGATGGCCGCCGCCTGGTACGCGGCGCTCCAGTCGGTCCCCGGCAGCATCGGGCAGGGCCCCGGCACCAGCCCCAGCCCGTCGCCCAGCCCGTCGCCCAGCCCCTCAGCCAGTCCCTCGGCCAGCCCGTCGCCGGGCGGCGCGGGGTGCTCGGCCGCGTACGCGATCGCCGGGCAGTGGGACGGCGGCTTCCAGGCGACGGTGACCGTGACCGCGGGCAGCTCGGCCATCTCCTCCTGGACGGTCGGCTGGCGGTTCGGCAACGGCCAGACGGTCACCCAATCGTGGAACGCCACGATCAGCACCAGCGGCGCCGAGGTCACCGCCCGCAACGTCGGCTACAACGGCGCGCTCGGCGCGGGCGCGAGCACCCAGTTCGGCTTCCTCGGCAGCTGGAACGGCGCCAACGGCGTGCCCACGCTGACCTGCACCGCGGGCTGAGTCCGCACGCCTGCACCGTCCCCTGACGAATCCCTATCCCCCTGGAGATTCTCGTGCGCTTCACTCGACATCGGCGCTGGCTCGCGGCCGGGATGGCCGCGGCGCTGAGCGTCCTCGGAGTCGTGACCGCCGGCTCCGCCCGCGCCGCCGCGGGGTGCCGGGTCACCTATACCGTGACAAACCAGTGGCAGGACGGCTTCGGCGCCAACGTGGACGTGGTCAACCTGGGTGACCCGGTCAACGGCTGGAGCCTGACCTGGTCGTTCCCGGCGGGGCAGACGATCAGCCAACTGTGGAACGGCAGCTATACGCAGTCGGGCGCTCAGGTCACCGTGACCAACGCCTCCTACAACGGCGCCATCCCGACCGGCGGCAGCGCGTCGTTCGGCTTCAACGGCTCCTGGACCTCGTCCAATCCGGTGCCGGCGAGCTTCGCGCTGAACGGCACCACCTGCAGTGGAACCGTCACCAGCCCCAGCCCCAGCCCCACTCCCAGCCCCAGCGCCAGTCCCAGTGCCAGCCCCTCGGCGTCCCCCTCCCCGAGTCCCTCCCCCAGTCCCTCCCCCAGTCCGTCGGCGAGTCCGTCGAACGGGCCGTGGCCGCCGTCGTCGACGTATTCCAACCCGGTGTTGTGGGAGGACCTGGCCGACATCGATGTCTTCCGGGTGGACGACACCTACTACTACTCGGCCT
>NZ_VIRJ01000097.1:0-1142 GCF_006874435.1 Microbispora sp. KK1-11
CGGCCGTCATGAGGTCACCGGCCGCAGCCGCAGCCCGGCCATCCCGCCGTCCACGGCCAGCTCGACCCCGGTCGTCGACCCCGCCCGCGGGCTGGCCAGATACGCCACCGCGTGCGCGACCTCCTCCGGCGCCACCAGGCGGCCGTGCGGCTGCCGGGCGCACAACGCCGCCCGCTCGGCCACCGGGTCGTCGGCCGCCTCCAGCAGCCGGCCGACCCACGGGGTGTCCACCGTGCCCGGAGTGACACAGTTGACCCGGATCCCCTCCCCGATATGGTCGGCCGCCATCGCCCGGGTCAACGCCAGCACCGCCCCCTTGGACGCCGAATACACCACCCGCTGCGGCAACCCCGCCGTCGCCGCCACCGAACACACGTTCACCACCGCCGCATGCGGCGACCGGCGCAGATACGGCAACACCGCCCGGCTCACCCGGGCGATCCCCACCACGTTCACATCCAGCACCCGCAACCACTCGGCGTCGTCGTTGTCGGCCACCGTGCCCCGCGCGCCGATACCCGCGTTGTTCACCACCACATCGATCCGGCCATACGCCTCGGCCACCGCCGCCACCGCCCCACGCACCGAGACGTCATCGCGCACATCACACACGAACCGCGTGTCCTTCAAGTCCAGCACGGCCACCCGGGCGCCGCGGGCGGACAACTCCTGCGCCACTGCCCTGCCGATGCCCGAAGCCCCACCCGTGACGATCGCCACCAGCCCGTCGAACTCCCCGCCGGGCCCGGCGTTCGGCTCGTCCCGCTCGCTCATGCCTGGCCCATTCGCTGGCGCTGACGGCCCAGACCGTCGATCTCCAGCTCCACCACATCGCCCTGGCGCAGATACGCCTGCGGGCCACGCCCCAGCGCCACCCCCGCCGGAGTGCCGGTGTTCACCACATCACCCGCCTCCAGCACCATGAACTGACTCAGATACCAGACCACGTGATGCACCCCGAAGATCTGGTTCTTGGTGCTGCCGTTCTGCCGCAACTCCCCATTCACCCATAACCGCAACCCCAGCGCCTGCGGATCACCCACCTCATCGGCCGTCACCAGCCACGGACCCAGCGGATTGAACGTCTCACACGACTTGCCCTTGTCCCACTGGCCCCCACGCTCGTTCTGAAACTCCCGCTC
>NZ_VIRJ01000098.1:0-1141 GCF_006874435.1 Microbispora sp. KK1-11
ACGGTCTTGCCCTCGGCCTGCAACCGTTTGACCACATCGACCTTGTCGGCCGGCAACACCTCGGCGATCACCTCATCGATGCCCACCTGGGCGGCGACCGTCCGGGCGACCGCCTGGTTGTCGCCGGTCAGCAGCACCGGCGTGAGGCCCAGGGCGCGCAGGTCGGCGATGGCCTCCGCGCTGGTCGGCTTGACCGTGTCGGCCACCACCAGCACCGCCCGGGCCTCACCGTCCCAGCCGACCGCCACCGCCGTACGGCCGCCGGCCTGCGCCTCCTCCAGCGCCCGGGCCAGACCCGCAGGCAGGTGCTGGGACCATTGCTCCAGCAGACGGGGCCGGCCCACCAGAACGGCGTGGCCGTCCACGACCCCCTGCACCCCCAGCCCCTCGACATTGACGAAATCCTCCGGTGCCGGCAGGGTCCCCACCCGTTCGGCGGCGCCGCGGGCGATGGCCTGGGCGATGGGGTGCTCGGAGGCGTGCTCCAGGGCCCCGGCCAGGCGCAGCACCTCCTCACGGTCCTGCCCGTCCGCCAGGTGCACCTCGACCAGGGTCATTTTTCCTTCGGTGACGGTGCCGGTCTTGTCCAGCACGACCGTGTCGATCGCCCGGGTCGACTCCAGCACCTCAGGACCCTTGATCAAGATGCCGAGCTGGGCGCCGCGGCCGGTGCCGACCAGCAGCGCGGTCGGCGTGGCCAGCCCCAGCGCGCAGGGGCAGGCGATGATCAGCACCGCGACCGCGGCGGTGAAGGCCGCCCCGGCCCCCTCACCCGTGCCGAGCCAGTACCCCAGCGTCGCCGCCGACAACGCGATGACGATCGGCACGAAGATGCCGGAGATGCGGTCGGCCAGGCGCTGCACCTGCGCCTTACCCGTCTGCGCCTCCTCCACCAGGCGCGCCATCTGGGCGAGCTGGGTGTCGGCCCCGACCCGGGTGGCCCGCACCAGCAGCCGCCCACCGGCGTTCACCGTCGCCCCGCTCACCGCATCGCCCGCCCCGACCTCGACCGGGACCGACTCACCGGTGAGCATCGAAGCGTCGACCGCCGAGCTGCCCTCCTCGATCACCCCATCGGTGGCGATCTTCTCCCCCGGCCGGACCACGAAACGGTCACCCACCGCCAGCTCCTCGACCGGGA
>NZ_VIRJ01000099.1:0-1118 GCF_006874435.1 Microbispora sp. KK1-11
TCGTCGTCGAGGTCGACGTCGACGCCCATCTCCTCGGCGAGGCGCAGGGCCTGCTCGATGAGGGTCTCGACGATCTGTGACTCGGGGACGGTCTTGATGACCTCGCCCTTCACGAAGATCTGGCCCTTGCCGTTGCCGGAGGCGACGCCGAGGTCGGCCTCCCTGGCCTCGCCGGGGCCGTTGACCACGCAGCCCATCACGGCCACGCGCAGCGGCACGTTGAGCCCGCTCAGCCCGGCCTGCACCTGCTCGGCGAGGGTGTACACGTCCACCTGGGCGCGGCCGCAGGACGGGCAGGAGACGATCTCCAGGCCGCGCTCGCGCAGGCCCAGCGACTCGAGGATCTGCGTGCCGACCTTGACCTCCTCGACCGGAGGCGCCGACAGCGACACCCGGATGGTGTCGCCGATCCCCTCGGCCAGCAGCGCGCCGAACGCCACCGCGGACTTGATCGTGCCCTGGAAGGCCGGCCCCGCCTCGGTGACGCCGAGGTGCAGCGGGTAGTCGCAGCGCTCGGCGAGCAGCCGGTAGGCCTGGATCATGACGACCGGGTCGTTGTGCTTGACGGAGATCTTGATGTCGCGGAAGCCGTGCTCCTCGAACAGGGAGCACTCCCACAGCGCCGACTCGACCAGGGCCTCCGGGGTGGCCTTGCCGTACTTCTGCAGCAGGCGCGGGTCGAGGGAGCCGGCGTTGACGCCGATCCTGATCGGCACGCCGGCGTCGGAGGCGGCGCGGGCGATCTCGCCGACCTTGTCGTCGAACTTCTTGATGTTCCCGGGGTTCACCCGGACCGCCGCGCATCCCGCCTCGATCGCCGCGAAGACGTATTTGGGCTGGAAATGGATGTCGGCGATGACGGGGATCTTGGATTTTCTCGCGATGGCCGGCAGTGCGTCGGCGTCGTCCTGGGAGGGGACCGCGACGCGGACGATCTGGCAGCCGGCGGCGGTGAGCTCGGCGATCTGCTGCAGGGTGGCGTTGACGTCGGCGGTCAGCGTGGTGGTCATGGACTGCACCGAGACCGGCGCGTCCCCGCCGACGGGGACCGAGCCGACCATGATCTGACGTGACACCCGCCGCTTGGCGATCGGCTGGGTCCGTACGGCGGGAATCCC
>NZ_VIRJ01000009.1:0-255111 GCF_006874435.1 Microbispora sp. KK1-11
CCGGCGACAACCAGGCGGTCGCCCGGACGGTCGCCGCCCAGGTGGGCATCGATGAGGTGATCGCCGAGGTGTTGCCGGCCGACAAGGTCGATGTGGTCAAACGGTTGCAGGCCGAGGGCAAGACCGTCGCGATGGTCGGGGACGGGGTCAACGACGCCGCCGCGCTGGCTCAGGCGGATCTGGGGCTGGCCATGGGCACGGGCACCGACGTGGCGATCGAGGCGGCCGATCTGACCCTGGTCAGGGGGGATCTGCGGGTGGCGGCCGATGCGATCCGGCTGTCGCGGCGTACGCTGCGCACGATCAAGGGCAACCTGTTCTGGGCGTTCGCCTACAACGTCGCGGCCCTGCCGCTGGCCGCCGCGGGGCTGCTCAATCCCATGATCGCCGGAGCGGCGATGGCGTTCTCCAGCGTCTTCGTCGTCAGCAACAGTCTCAGGCTCCGCCGCTTCCGCTGAACCAGCGCGTACGAAGGGCCTCCGGCAACTCGCCCGGAGGCCCTTCCGCGTCGGAACTGTGCTGTCCCCGCCAGGTGGCGGTGTAACTCGACCCCAGCCGGAAAGCTCAAGGCAAGAGCGGAAGAGGGAGCAGGCTATGGACTGGTTGTGGCGCGCGCTGGCGATCGCGGGGTCCATGACCTGGGAGATCTTGTGGGCGCTGATTCTGGGGTTCACTCTCTCGGCGATCGTGCAGGCGGTGGTCCGCCGGGAGGCGATCAGCCGGACACTCGGGGATGACTCCCCCAGAGCCCTGGCCACGGCCACCGGATTCGGCATGGCCTCCTCGTCATGCTCCTACGCCTCGGTGGCACTGGCTCGCTCGTTGTTCCGCAAGGGAGCGAGCTTCACCGCGGCGATGACCTTCGAGATCGCCTCAACCAACCTGGTCGTCGAACTGGGCATCATCCTGGCCCTGCTCATGGGGTGGCAGTTCACCCTGGCCGAGTTCGTCGGCGGCCCCATCATGATCGTCCTGTTGGCGGTGCTGTTCCGCGTCTTCCTTCGCCGGCGTCTGGTCGACGACGCGCTCCGCCAGGCCGGGCAGGGCGTCGCGGGGTCGATGGAGGGGCACGCCGCGATGGACATGTCCGTGACCGGACCGGGCTCGTTCTGGCGGCGGCTGACCTCCGCCAAGGGCCTCACCTCGGTGTCGCACATCTTCGTCATGGAATGGGCGGCCATCTGGCGGGACATCGTCACCGGCCTCCTGATCACCGGGGCGCTGGCCGCCTGGGTGCCGATGGGCTTCTGGCAGGGCTTCTTCCTGACCGACCATCCGCTGTGGGCCCGCATCTGGGGACCATTGGTCGGCCCGATCGTCGCGGTGGTCAGCTTCGTCTGCTCCATCGGCAACGTGCCGCTGGCGGCGGTGCTGTGGAACGGCGGAATCAGCTTCGGCGGGGTGGTCGCGTTCATCTTCGCCGACCTGATCATCCTGCCGATCCTGAACATCTACCGGAAGTACTACGGCGTGAAGATGGCCGCCTTCGTCGCCGGCACCTTCTACGCCACCATGGTGCTGGCCGGTTACGCGGTCGAGTTGCTGTTCACACTGCCGGGCCTGGTGCCGAGCCACCGCGACGCCTCCGTGGTCGAGGCCCACATCTCCTGGAACTACACCACCTGGCTCAACATCGCCTTCCTGGTCCTGGCCGCGCTGCTGCTGATCCGGTTCTTCACCACCGGCGGCCTGCCCATGCTCAAGGCGATGGGCGGTGGCCCCGACGACATCCAGGACACCCAGCACGCCCACGATGCCAACCACGCCGACCACGGCCACGACGGGCCCGCGCCCGCCGCTCCCGAGGATCCCCATCGCCACCCCTAGTGGTACGCGGTCCCGTTCCTGGCGCGCCTGTCCGTCGATCCGGCGACACCGGCACGGCCCGAGATCGTGTACCTGCTCGCCGCTCTGGCGATCGAATACGACACAGAGCACCTGCCGCGCGGCTTCGGCGTCGTGGACAGAAGGGCCGAGCTCGAGCGGGTGCGGGCGACGGATACGGAACAGATGCGGCGCGAGTTCGATCAGTGGTCGAGGCGGCCCCGGATGAGGATGAACGCAGGGCACGGAGCATGCGGGGGACGACGTACTACCCCGCGTACGCCCTGCGGTCCTTCCAGGAGGACTCGGGCGGAGTGCCGCGCCTACGCCGGCGTCGGTCCGGAGGGATGAGAGGGGACAACTCCGTGACGGCCGGCGCCGGCGGCGAAGCGGGCGGCGCCGGCCACACCCTCGCGCTCCACGATCGGGACGCCCGCCGCCCCCTCGGCGCGCAACGCCTCGGCCAGGGGCAGGTCCAGGGCGGCGTAGGTGGAGGCCCGGTCGGTCAGGACGCATTCGAAGGGGAACGCCGCGATCTGCCCGGCCAGCTCACGGGCCGCCTCGACCGCCCGGCCCGGCTCGACGACCCGGTTGGCCAATCCGATCGCGAGGGCCTCGTCGGCTCGCACCGGACGGCCGGTGAGGATCATGTCGAGGGCGCGGCCCAGGCCGACGATCCGCGGCAGCCGGACCGTGCCGCCGTCGATGAGCGGCACTCCCCAGCGACGGCAGAACACCCCAAGCACCGCGTCGGACTCGACGATGCGCAGGTCGGCCAGCAGCGCCAGCTCCAGGCCGCCCGCGACCGCGTATCCGCTGATCGCGGCGATCAGCGGCTTGCCCAGTCGCATCCGGGTCGGCCCCATCGGGCCGCCGCCGCCTCCCTCGGGATCCAGTTCGTTGCGCCGCTCGGGGTCCCCGACCGCGGTCAGGTCGGCGCCCGCGCAGAAGGTGCCGCCGCTGCCGGCCAGGATCGCCACCCGCTGGTCCTGGTCGGCCTCGAACTCCTCGAACGCTGCCCGCAGCTCTCCGGCCATGGCCCGGTCGACGGCGTTGCGCCGGTCGGGCCGGTCCATCCAGATCGTGGTGATCGGTCCTTCGACCTCCACCCGCACGTCGCCCATCACTACTCCCGTCATGTCACGGCCTGCGCGGCCCCGCAGTGGAAACGAGACCACGTTAGGTCGCGAGGCCGGAGCCGCGGGAGTTCAGGACCAGCGGTCGTGCAGCCAGCGGAGCTGGCGGGCCTCCTGGTGGACGCCACCGCCTTCGTGCATGTTGTACTCGCCCACGCCACGTCGGCCGGCCCCGCTTCCGTACGCCCGGAGAGCGTGCACTCCCGGGAGAGGCGCCTTCCTCACCGACGTCCGCCGCGACCGCGCGCTCGACGTCGTGGTCGCACCGCGGCCGGGTAGGTCCCCGTGCTCGCCGGATGCATCGAGACGACGACCCCCCGGGTGACGGAGCGTGCCGAGATCGCCGGGAAGCTCGGCGCCGACGCGGTGGTGGTGACCGCCCCGTTCTATCCCCGGATCAACCCGGTGGAGGTGGACCGTCACTTCCGCGCCGTGAAGGCCGCGACCGGCCTGCCCGTGCTCGCCTACGATGTGCCGGTGTCTACCAAGCTCGCTCCCGGGCAGGTCGTGTCGCCGGCGGCCGAGGGGGTCGTCGACGGAATCAAGGACTCCAGCGGTGACGACGTGGGGTTCCGGCGGTTGCTCCTCGGCGTCGCCGGCCTGCCCGGCTTCTCCGCGCTCACCGGCCACGAGGTCGTCGTCGACGCGATGATGCTCGCCGGAGCGCACGGCGCCGTCGCCGCCCTGCTGGAGGAGGCCGGGCTGCTGTGAGCGTCGTCGCCGCAGTCGACATCGGTGGCACCAAGACGTCCGCCGCGCTGGTCGACGCCTCCGGCGCGCTTCTCGCCACGCGGTCCGCGAGCACCCCGGCGAGGCGCGGCCCCGACGCCGTCCTGAGCACCGCGGTCACGCTGGTCGAGGAACTGGCCGGCGAACTCGCCGCGGCCTCGGGACAGGCGGTCGGGGCGGTGGGCGTCGGCAGCGCGGGCGTGATCGACCCGCGGAGCGGCGTCGTGGTGTCCGCCACCGACGCCATCGCCGGATGGGCGGGAACCGACCTGCGTCGCGAGCTGTCCGACCGCCTCGGCCTGCCGGTCGCCGTGGACAACGACGTCCACGCGCACGCGCTCGGCGAGCAGTGGCGCGGCGCCGCCGCGGGCCACGCCGACGTGCTGCTGGTGACCGTGGGCACGGGCATCGGCGGCTCCCTGATCCTCGACGGGCGGGTGAGGCACGGCCGCCACGTCGCGGCGGGTCACGTCGGCCATCTCCCCGCTCCGTCGGCCGGGCGGCGGCCCTGCCCGTGCGGCGGGCGCGGGCACGTCGAGGCGGTCGCGTCGGGACCCGCGATGCTCGCCGAATACAGCGCGCGCACCGGGGGAGACGCCGCGCACCTCGCACAGGTCGCCCGGTCGGCCGCCGACGGCGATCACGTCGCCGCCGCCGTCCTGGCCGAGGGCGCGGCGGCGCTGGGCGGCGTTCTCGGAGGGCTGGTGAACGTCATCGACCCGGAGATCGTCCTCGTCGGGGGAGGCGTGGCCGAGAGCGGAGACGCATGGTGGCGGCCGCTCAGGGCCGCCTTCGCCGCGGAACTGCTCCCCGCCCTGCGCGACGTCGTCATCGAACCGGCCGCGCTCGGCGCGACCGCCGCCCTGCTGGGCGCCGCCCGGCTGGCGATGGAGGCGATGGAGGCGATCGCGTGAACCGCGGCAGATCCCGATCGAGGTACGTGATCCGATGAACCCCCTGCTCGCCGCGATCCGCGGCCGGCTCGTCGTCTCCTGCCAGGCCTATCCCGGCGAGCCGATGCGCGATCCCGACACGATGTGCCGCGTCGCG
Source organism: Microbispora sp. KK1-11 (assembly GCF_006874435.1). Classification (NCBI taxonomy): domain Bacteria; kingdom Bacillati; phylum Actinomycetota; class Actinomycetes; order Streptosporangiales; family Streptosporangiaceae; genus Microbispora; species Microbispora sp. KK1-11. Next base: position 4,740 of record NZ_VIRJ01000009.1, read on the forward strand.
CAGGCCGTCGCCGCGGGCGGCGCCGCCGGCATCCGCGCGCAGGGACTGGAGGACCTGCGCCGGATCCGCGCCGCGCTCGACCTGCCCCTCATCGGACTGTGGAAGGACGGCGACGGCGACGTCTACATCACCCCGACCGTCGAGCACGCCCTTCAGGTCGCCGGGGCGGGGGCCGACATCGTGGCCGTCGACGGCACGGCCAGGCCACGCCCCGACGGCAGCTCGCTGGCCGACACGGTCACAGCCGTCCACGAGCGGACCGGACGGCTGGTCATGGCCGACGTATCGACGTACGACGAGGGCGTGGCGGCGGTGCGGGCCGGCGCCGACGTCGTCGGGACGACGCTAGCGGGTTACACGCCCTACTCGCGGTCCGGCCCGGGACCGGCCCTCGAACTGGTCGCGGAGCTCGCCAGGGACCTTCCGGTGCCGGTCATCGCGGAGGGCCGCCTCCACACGCCCGGCCAGGCGTCCGAGGCACTCCGGCTGGGCGCCCACGCCGTCGTCGTGGGCACCGCGATCACACACCCGACGAGCATCACCCGCCGGTTCTGTGACGCGCTCGCGGAGGTGATGCCCGCCCCGCCGCACGACAGACCCGGCGCCGCCGATGGGAAGCCGTGAGGCGACGGGCCGTATCTCGCCCCGGGGATCTCGGCGAGAACGGAAAGCGCCCGTTCGCCGTCGCGCTGGACGCCGAGGCCGCAGCGGGGGGACGACGCCCTGTGGTCAGGCCGTCGTCCGGACCGGGCCGGTCCACCTGAGCTCGGGCAGGTTGACCACGATCGCCTCCTGGGTGCTCCGCGCGATGACGACGACGGCCTCCAGGTCGGGGTCGGGGTTCTCCTCTCGGTGCGGCACGAACGGAGGCACGAAGATGTAGTCGCCCGGTTTCGTGTCGATGCGCACCTCGTGCGGCTCGTCGGCGTCGACGTCGAGGAACACGAACGACGGTGTGCCGCTGACCACGTAGATCGCCGTCTCGGAGTCGCCGTGGTGGTGGTTGGCGGAGACGGTCGCCGGTGCCACGTGGGTCTGGCCCATCCACAGTCGGCTCGCACCGACGGTGGCGCCGCTGATGGCGGCCTGGCGCCGCATACCGCCCGTCTGCGCCGTCTCGGACGTCAGGCCGGCCGGTGCCACGTGGTGCAGCCTCCGGTGGAACGGATCCTCGGGAAGGATGATGCTCACTGTCTCTCCTTCGCTGTCGGCGGGCGCGCCCCCGCACGCACTCGCGGACCGGGCGCGGCGCCGGTCGCCTTCCGGTGCCGCCGCTCACTCCCTTTCGCTGACGCCTCTGGCCAGGGGCGCCCGCCAGCGGTAGCGCATGGCGAGCATGCGGAACGCGAAGGCGAGCACCGCCGCGGACAGGGTGGCGGCGAACCCCCGCACCTCCAGCGCGTACAGCACGGCCATTGTCGCCGAGCCGAGCATCGCCGGCACCGCGTAGAGCTCCCGATCGTAGAGCAGGGTCGGCTTCTCGCCGGACAGGACGTCTCTGATGACACCGCCGCCGACCGCCGTGCAGACCCCGAGGAACACGGCGTGCATCGGCGCGAGGCCGTAGTACAGCGCCTTGGACGTCCCGACCGCGCAGAACAGGCCGAGGCCCGCCGCGTCGAAGACCAGCACGCCGGGCATCGCCCGCTCGACCTGGGGATGCCAGAAGAACGCGATGACGGCGGCCGCGATCGGCACGAGGAGATATCCCGTGTCCCGCAGCGCGGCGGGCTGCACGCCGATGAACAGATCGCGCACGATGCCGCCGCCGACGGCCGTGAAGAACGCGAGCACCGCGATACCGACCGCGTCGAGCCGTTTGCGCACGCCCTCCAGCGCGCCGGACAGGGCGAATACGAAAATTCCAACAAGGTCGAGCACGGGGGTCACAGGCGCTCAGTCTCCCATATAACGGGCGAACCCTCGCGTCAAGATCAGTGTGGTGAGACCCGGCGGCTCGCCGAGAGCGATGACCTACTTGCCGTTCTTGTCCGTGACCTGGGCGGCGCGCATTTCTCGCTGTCCTGCACCTTGACGGCGACCTTCAGCCGCCTGCCCTGCCTGTCCTCGCGGATGTCGGAGCGGATCTTGTCGGCGTCGAAGTAGTACGGCCCCTGCGTGGTCGCGGGCGTCAGGACGCAGGTGTTGGAACCGGCGAAAAGGCCGGTCAAGCCGGCAGATTGCCTTCCTCTTCCGACGTGACGTCTGCGGGACGCCAGACCATTTGGATGAGGGTTGCCTTAAGAGAGTGCCGCGCCCGCCGGTGCTGGCCCGCGCATGCCCTGCACGTTGGCTCTGTGTGAAGCGATGCCGGGTAGCGTCGGGAATGTGCCGTCGAGGGTCTGGGGCCCGCACGCCCGTCGGATGCGGCCCCTGTCGGCGATCTTTCCGCCGCGAGACCGGCCGAGGGCAGCAGGGGGCGGCAGGGGGCGGCAGGTGAACGGGTGTCCTGACACCGGGCGCATCTGGGGCGGTCTGGTGCGCGACCACCATCTGACGCCCCTGGACGATCTGGCGTCCTCCGTCATCGAGCATGTCAGGCCGCTCGGCTACAGCGAGGTCATGATCTATGTGGCCAGCCTGCGGCCGCTGTATCTCGTGCCCCTGCCCGGGCAGTGCGACGCGTACGGCGAGCCGCTGAACCGCGTCGCCATCGACACGACCTTGGCCGGGCGCGCCTACCGCAACCTGGAGATCGTCCAGGCGCGTCCCGCCGTCGATCCGTACGTCGCCGAGGCCGCGGAACCGCTCGGCAGCGAGGGGCCGCGGCGTCTGTGGGTGCCGATGCTGAACGGCACGGAACGGGTCGGCGTGCTCGGCGTGACCGTGCCCGTGGTCGACGAGGCCACCGAGCAGATCGCGACCGAGCTGGGCAGCCTGGTCGCGCTGCTGGTGGTGAGCAAGCGTGCCTACAGCGACGCCTTCGCCCGGCTGGTGCGCACCGAGGAGATGCACCTGTCGGCCGAGATGCTGTGGACCCTGCTGCCCATCAGGAACTTCGCGACCGACACGATGACGGTCAGCGCCGCGCTGGAGCCGGCCTACCACGTCGGCGGGGACGCCTTCGACTACGCCCTCGACGGCGTCACCCTCCACCTCGGAATCTTCGACGCCATGGGGCACGACACTTCCGCCGGGCTGACCGCGGCCATCGCCCTGAGCTCCTACCGCAACAACCGCCGCCGGCGTCGAGCCGGGCTGCTCGAGGTCAGCGACGCGATCGACGAGGCGATCGCCGGGGAGTTCGGCACCTCCCGCTTCGCCACCGGGGTCCTGGCCGACCTGGATCTGCGCACCGGATGGCTGACCTGGGTGAACCGAGGGCATCCCCCGCCGCTCGTCCTGCGGCAGGGGCGGGTGGCCTCGGTGCTGGACAGCCCGCCGGACACCCCGATGGGCCTGCGCCTGGGCCCGGCCGCCGCGCTCGCGCGCCGCCAGCTCGAGCCCGGCGACCGGCTGTTGTTCTACACCGACGGCATCGTGGAGGCGCAGACCCCGGACGGGGAGAGGTTCGGGCTGGACCGCTTCGCCGACTTCGTCATCCGGCGGGAGATCGACGGCGTCTCCGCGCCGGAGACCCTGCGCCGCCTGATCCACTCGATCCTCGTCCACCAGCGCGGTCAACTGCAGGACGACGCCACGGTGCTGCTGGTCGAGTGGCGCACCGAGCGGCACTACCAGCTCACGATGTGAGCCGCGCGTGCGGCGCGCTCAGTCGCGTGCGAGCAGCTCCAGCGTGTCGACGACCCGGTTGGAGAAGCCCCACTCGTTGTCGTACCAGGCCACGACCTTGACGTGCCTGCCCTCGACACGGGTGAGGGCCGCGTCGAAGATCGCCGACGCCGGCTGGCCGGTGATGTCGCTGGAGACCAGCGGCTCGTCGGCGTAATCGAGGATGCCCTTGAGCCTGCCGTCGGCGGCGGCGCGGTAGGCCGCGAGCACCTCGTCGCGGGTGACCTCGCGTGAGACGGCGGTGTTCAGCTCGACGATCGAGCCCACCGGGACCGGCACGCGGATCGAGTCGCCCGACAGCTTGCCGTCGAGGTTCGGCAGCACCAGGCCGATGGCCTTGGCGGCCCCGGTGGTGGTGGGCACGATGTTCACGCCGGCCGCGCGGGCGCGGCGCAGGTCGCGGTGCGGGCCGTCCTGCAGGTTCTGCTCCTGGGTGTAGGCGTGCACCGTGGTCATGAAGCCGTGCTCGATGCCGGCCAGGTCGTCCAGCACGGACGCCAGCGGAGCCAGCGCGTTCGTGGTGCAGGAGGCGTTGGAGACGATCACGTGCTCGGCGGGGTCGTAGGCCTCGGTGTTCACGCCGTAGGCGAGCGTGACGTCGGCGCCGTCGGAGGGGGCGCTCACCAGCACGCGCCTGGCGCCCGCGTCGATGTGCGCGCGAGCGGCACGCGCCGCGGTGAAGCGGCCGGTGGACTCCAGCACGATGCCGACGCCGAGCTCGGCCCAGGGCAGCTTGGCGGGCTCGCGTTCGGCGAGCACCGCGATGCGGCGGCCGTCGACCACGAGCTCGGTGCCGTCGACCTCGACGGAGCGGCCGAGGCGGCCGAGCGCGCTGTCGTACTTGAGCAGGTGAGCGAGGGTCTCGGGAGCGGTGAGGTCGTTGACCGCGACCACTTCGAGGTCGCTGTCACGCTCGAGCAGGGCGCGGAGGGTGTTGCGTCCGATGCGGCCGAATCCGTTGACGGCGATGCGAGTCATGGGTCTTCCTTTCGTTCCGCGTTCCATGATCGGCATCCGGATGCCGGGCCGACAGTGGCCTGAACGACAGCATGCGCAAGGATCCAGCCAGAAGTTTCGCCACCGTTCGCAAGGATCCCGCCACGTCCTCCCGCGCGCGGGAAGAGTCTCAGGCCGAGAAGGTGTGGCGGTATTCGGTGGGGGAGGTGCCGAGGATGCGCTGGAAGTGCAGGCGCAGGTTGGCGCCGGTGCCGAGCCCGACTCTGTCCGCGATCTGCTCCACGCCCAGGTCGGTGCGTTCGAGCAGCTCGCGTGCCAGGTCCACGCGTGCCCTGAGCACCCACTGCATCGGCGTGTAGCCGGTGTCCTCGACGAATCGCCGGGAGAAGGTGCGCGCCGACACCCGCGCGTGGCGGGCGAGGGTCTCGAGGGTCAGCCGTTCGGACAGGTGCGCCAGGGCCCACTCGCGGGTGTTCGCGAACACGTCGCCGAGCGGCTCGGGGACGCTGCGGGGAACGTACTGCGCCTGACCCCCGCTGCGGTAGGGCGCCGCCACTAGCCGTCTCGCCACGTGGTTGGAGAGCCCGACGCCGTGGTCGCGCCGCACCAGGTGCAGGCACAGGTCGATGCCGGACGCCGCGCCCGCCGACGTCAGCACGTCGCCCTCGTCCACGAACAACACGTTCTCGTCCACCCGCACGAGCGGATGCTTGTCGGCGAGGGCCTTCGTGTAGTGCCAGTGGGTCGTCGCCCGCTTGCCGTCGAGCAGGCCCGTCGCCGCCAGCGCGAAGGCCCCTGTCGAGATGGCCGCGAGCCGGGTCCCGCGCTCGTGGGCGGCCATGAGCGCGCCGACGACCGCGGCCGGCGGTTCGGTGGTCGCCGGCTCTCGATAGCCGGGGATGAACACGGTGTCGGCCTGCTCGAAGGCGTCGAGGCCCTCGGCCACGTGATAGGAGAGGCCGTCGCCGCCGGTCACGAGTCCGGGCGCCGCGCCGCACACCCGCACCTCGTACGGCATGCTCGGCCGGCTGGAGAACACCTGCGCCGGGATGCCGACGTCGAGCGGCTTCGCGCCCTCCAGCACGAGCACGGCGACGCGATGCTTCTTCCGGCTCATCGGCCTCCTCCGGCTCTCCCGCGGTCCGGCGGGCGTCCCCTCGCACCGTGACCGTCACGGCCTCTACCGCAAGCATCCTGCCACCGTGTCTGCGCCGTGACGTCAGCCGGGCGGCGCCGGGGGCTCTCGAGGCTTCCCGTGGCCGTTGACAAAGCATGCTTTTCCTACATAGTTAGTAGGTAAAGCCCCTTCGAGAGGTATGCGACCACGTGAGATTCCTCGCCATCACCCTCATCGCGCACGGGCCCGACCCGCTGACCGGCGAGACCAGGTCCACCACCGAGCGGTTTCGCGACGTCGTGGACACCGCCGTACTCGCCGAGGAGCTGGGCTTCGACGGCTTCGGAGTGGGAGAGCGGCACGAGCGGCCCTTCATCTCCTCCTCGCCGCCGGTCGTGCTCAGTCATATAGCCGCCCGGACCTCCCGCATCCGGCTGTTCACCGCCGTCACCACACTCAGCCTGCTCGACCCCGTGCGGGCGTACGAGGACTACGCGACGCTCGACCACCTGTCGGGCGGCCGCCTGGAGCTGATCATCGGCAAGGGGAACGGGTCGGCCCAGGCGCGGCTCTTCCACGTCACCCCCGAGGACCAGTGGGACCGCAACCGGGAGGCGTACGAACTGTTCCGCAGGCTCTGGCGGGAGGACAGGGTCACCTGGGAGGGCCGGTTCCGGCCGTCCCTCACGGACGCGGAGACCTGGCCGCGCCCGTTGCAGCAGCCGATCCGGGTCTGGCACGGCAGCGCCACCAGCAAGGACTCGGTCGACCTGGCCGCACGCTACGGCGACCCGCTGTTCTCGGCGAACGTCACCAACCCCATCGAGCCGTACGCCGAGCTGGTCGACCACTACCGCGAACGGTGGGCGCACTACGGGCACGACCCGGCCGACGCGCTGGTGGGCGCGGGCAGTGCCGGCTTCTACGCGGCGCGCACCTCTCAGGAGGCGATCGCGACCTACCGGCCGATCTACGACGCCCGCGTCGCGCTGTTCCGCAAGTCGGGTGTGGAGCCGGTCTTCCACTCGCTGGAGGACGCCATCGAGCGCGGCTCGATCCTCGTCGGCAGCCCTCAGCAGATCGTCGACAAGGTCCTCCGCTACCACGAGCGGCTCGGCCACGAGGTCATGCACATCAGCGCGGACGCCGACGGCCTGACCCGGGCGCAGCACCGGGAGGCGCTGGAGCTGTTCCAGAGCGACATCGCCCCCGTGCTGCGCAAGGAGATCCCGAGCAGACCGTTCCCCGCCGCCCCCGGGACCCGGCGGGGAGACAGCGTGATCCCGCAGAGCGCCGCGACCCACCGAAGCACCGCCACGAGCAACGGAGTGCCGGCATGAGCGTCCCCCAGCCGACAGCACAGCCCACCGCGCAGCCGACAGGCACCGCGCAGCCAATAAGCACCGCGCAGCCGGTCGGCCGGCCGGTTCCCCTGTCGATCCTCGATCTGTCCCCGATCCCGTCCGGCAGCGGCGCGGGAGACGCGTTGCGCAACAGCATCGACCTCGCCCGCCACGCCGAGCGTCTCGGCTACCTCCGCTACTGGGTGGCCGAGCACCACTTCGCGGCCGGCGTCGCGAGCTCGGCCCCGGCCGTGCTCATCGGCCTCATCGCGGCGGCGACGAACCACATCAGGGTGGGCTCGGGAGCCGTGCAGCTCGGCCACCAGACGCCTATCGCGGTGGTCGAGCAGTTCGGCCTGATCGACGCGCTCCATCCCGGCCGGATCGACCTCGGGCTCGGCCGTTCCGGGCAGCGCAGGGCCGAGATAGTGGCGAAGGCCGACCGCCCTCCCGAGGCGGCCCGGACCGCCGAGCCCCGCGAGTCGCGGGTGGTGGACGGGCTGCTGATCCCGCCCGCGTTCTCCTTCGCCGAGCTGGCCCGTTCTCCGCAGCTCGCCCTCCAGGCCGCGCTGCTGCAACAGCCGGGCGCGCGGACGCCCGACTTCGCCGAGCAGGTCGACGAGGTCGTCGCCTTCCTGGAGGGCACCTACCGGTCGCAGGACGGGATCGCGGCGCACGCCGTGCCGGGCGAGGGCGCCGAGGTGGAGCTGTGGATCCTCGGCAGCAGCGGCGGGCAGAGCGCGAAGGTGGCGGGGGAGCGCGGCCTGCCGTTCGCCGCCAACTACCACGTCAGCCCGGCCTCGGTGCTGGAGGCCGTGGAGGCCTACCGCGAGGCGTTCACCCCCTCCAAGACGCTGTCCGAGCCGTACGTCGTCGTCTCGGCGGACGCGGTCGTGGCCGAGGACGACGCGACGGCCAGGGAGCTGGCCAAACCCTACGGCCTCTGGGTGCGCGCCATCCGCACGGGACAGGGGGCGATCCCCTATCCGACGCCGGAGGAGGCGGACGCGCACGTCTGGAGCGAGGCCGACCGCGAACTGGTGGCCGACCGCGTGGACACCCAGTTCGCGGGCTCCCCGGAGACGGTCGCGGAGCGGCTGCGCGTGCTCCAGCGGGTCACGGGCGCCGACGAGCTGCTGGTCACCACCATCACGCACGGGCACGCCGACCGGGTCCGCTCCTACGAGCTGCTCGCGGAGGCCTGGCACGGAAGACGCACGTCAGGGGCGAGGTCGTGAAGGAGCTTTCCGGCGCCCGCCCAGGGGTCCCCGGCCGTGACGCGGCTGCCGGAGACCGAGGCGTTCCACGCGGGCACAGCAGGAGGACCACTGTGAAGGTCGTCAGGGGCGCGCTGCCCCTCATCCTCGTCGCGGCCCTGGCCGCGTGCGGTTCCCAGACGCCGCAGGCGCAGGCGGGCGGCACCTCTCTCACGTGGGCCGTCGAGACCGAGCCCATCACGTTCAACCCCCATCTGTGGGCGCAGAACAAGGCCAGGCTGCTGGTGTTCAACCAGTTCGACGCGCTCCTCGCGCACGGCGAGGACGGGTCGTTCGTCCCGTGGCTCGCCCGGTCGTGGAAGGTCTCGGACGACGGGCGCACCTACTCCCTGGAGCTGCGCGACGACGTCACCTTCCAGGACGGCACGAAGTTCGACGCGGCGGCGGTGAAGGCGAACCTGGACAAGCTGCGCGAGCCCGGCTACAACCCCACGGTCGCCGCCATCCAGTTGCACGCCTTCGACAAGGCCGAGGTGCTCTCGCCCACGACCCTGAAGATCACGCTGAAGGAGCCGGACGGGCTGTTCCTCGACTTCCTCGCCTCGCCGTACGCCGGGCAGGTGTCCCCGAAGTCCCTCAGGGAGGCCAAGGACCTCAAGGCCGGCGGACCGAACGTGGTCGGGACCGGTCCGTTCGTCCTCGACCGGTACGTGCGGGGCCAGGAGGTCCACTACCGGCGCAACCCCCGCTACAACTGGGCGCCGCAGGGCAGCGCCCACCAGGGACCGGCATACCTGCCGGAGGTCACCTACCGCTTCCTGCCGCAGGCGGCCGTCCGCGTCGGCGCGCTCACCTCCGGGCAGGTCCAGGTCGTCGAGGGAGTCCCGGCCACCGACGTCCAGTCGATCAAGCGGGACCCCGCGCTGTCCTTCCAGTCGGCGCTCAACTCCGGCACGTCGTTCTCCTACTACTTCAACACCTCCCACCCGCCCTTCGACGACAAGCGCGTGCGGCAGGCGTTCCGGGAGGCCGTCGACGTCGACGCCGTGCTGGCCTCCGTCTACCAGGGCACCGCCAAGCGGGCCTGGAGCGTCGTCGGCGAAACCAGCCCCTTCTACGACCCGTCCCTGGAGAGGACGTACGGCGGGGACGCCGCCAAGGCGAACGCGCTGCTCGACGCGGCGGGCTGGACCGGGCGCGACGCCGAGGGCTACCGGGTCAAGGACGGAAGGCGGCTGACGGTCCGGTCGGTGGCGTCGGCGCCGTTCGTCCGCGACCGCAGGGACATCCTGGCCCAGGCCGTCCAGGCGCAGGTCAAGCAGACGGCGGGGATCGACTTCCAGGTGAAGATCGTGGACCAGGGCACGGCGCAGAAGGCGCTCGACGACGACGCGTACGAGATCTTCGAGAACTCGCGCGGCGACTCCGACGTCGGGGCCGCGCTCAACCTCATCCTGCCGAAGGGCGGGGCCATCAACCGCACCCACTACGAGGACGCCGACCTCGACGGATGGCTCGCCGACGCGTCCGCGAGCTCCGACGCCGCCGAGCGGAAGGCCCTTTACGCCAAGGTCCAGCGCAAGGTGGTGGCCGACGAGGCGATCGTCTTCCCCATCTACGTCCCCTCCGACCAGATCGCGGCGAGCAGGAACGTGCAGGGCCTGGGCTTCGACCCCGTCTCCGGCACGCCGCGCGGCGTCTACGACGTGCGGATCGCCGCATGACGGCGGCGTTACCGGACCGGCAGCCCACGACATCGGCACCCACCACGCCGTCGCCCGCGCGGCGGCGGGTTTCGGCCCTGCGCGCGCCCGCCTGGCTGGGCGCGCCGGTCCGGAGGCTCGTCTCGGCGGTCGCCGTGCTGTGGGCGGCCGCCACGACCGCGTACGCCGCCCTGCAACTGGCGCCCGGCGACACCGTCGACATCCTCCTGGGCGACGGCGCCGACACGCCGGAGATCCGCGCGCAGATCGTCGCCGAGTGGGGGCTGGAGCGGCCCGGGGCCGTGCGTTACCTGAGCTACCTCGGCCGCCTGCTGCACGGCGACCTCGGCCGTTCCTACCAGCTGCAGCGCGACGTCGGCGAGGTCCTGGCCGGGCAGGTGGGCCCGACGGTGCGGCTGACCCTGGCGGCCGCCGCGGTCGGCGTGGTGCTGGCGCTCGTCCTGGCGGTGGCGACGGCGGGCAGGTCGGTCTGGCCGCGCCGGATCGTCTCCGCCGCCGAGCTGGTGGCGGTGTCGGTGCCGCAGTTCGTGATCGGCATCGTGCTGCTGTTCGTGTTCTCGTTCTCGCTCGGCTGGTTCCCCGTCTCGGGCGCGGCCGACCCGCAGGCGCTCGTCCTTCCCGCGCTGGCGCTCGGCCTGCCCGTCGCCGGAGTGCTCGGGCAGGTGCTCAGGGAGGGCCTGGAACGCGCGCTTGAGCAGCCGTTCGCGGTGACGGCGCGCTCGCGCGGCCTCAGCGAGCGTGCCGTGGTGGCCCGGCACGCGCTGCGGCACGCGCTCCTTCCCGCCGTCACCCTCACCGGCTGGTTCACCGGCGTCCTGCTCGGCGGGGCCGTCATCACCGAGGCCCTCTTCGGCCGCCCGGGGCTCGGCCGGGTGACCATGCAGGCCGTCGGCGCCAAGGACATGCCGGTCGTGATGGCCGTCGTCATCCTGTCGGCGGCGGTGTACGTGACGATCAGCGCCCTGCTCGATCTCGCCTACCGGCTCATCGACCCCCGGCTCAGGAGCGCATGATGGCCGTCGCCGCACCCGCTCTCCGGCCGGGCGCCCGCCCGCGTCCCGGCCTCGTCCTCGCCCTGCTCGTCCTGGCCGTCCTGGTCGTCGCCGTGGCGGCCCCCGGCCTGGTCACCCGGGTCGACCCGCTGGCGGCCGACCCGCTGCGGGCGCTGGCCCCGCCGGGCGCGGGCCATCCGCTCGGCACCGACCACCTCGGCCGCGACGTGTTCGCCCGCGTCGTGTACGGCGCCCGCCACTCGCTCGGCATCGGGGTCCTCGCCACCGCGCTCGCGGTGGGCGCGGGCTCGCTGCTCGGCCTGTCCGCCGGGCTGGCGACCCGCCTGGCCGGTGAGGCGCTGGCCCGCCTGTTCGACGTGCTGTCGACCTTCCCCGAGCTGCTGCTCGCGCTCCTGGTGATCGCGATCACCGGCCCCGGCACCTGGAACGTCGTCGCGGCGATCGGGATCGCCCAGATCCCCACGTACGCGCGGGTGGTCCGGGCGCAGACGTTCGTCGTGCGCCGCTCCGGCTACGTCGAGCAGGCGGTGACCTTCGGCCACTCGCGGGCCCGCGTCGTCGCCCGGCACGTGCTGCCCAACGTCGTCGGGCCCGTCCCCGTGCTGGCCACGATGGGGCTCGGCCAGGCCGTCATCGCCACATCCGGCCTCAGCTTCCTCGGCATGGGCCCCCAGCCGCCCGCCCCCGAGTGGGGCACCATGCTGGCCGAGTCGCGCGACTACCTGCGCGTGGCCTCGTGGGTGGCCTTCGCTCCGGGAGTGGCCCTCACCCTGTCGGTCGTGTGCCTGACGGTCGCCGGGCGGCACCTGCAGCGGCGTTTCGAGGGAAGGACACCATGACAGAGCTCGCGATCACCCCTGCCCGCCCGGCCGCCGCCGCTCCTGCGCTCGTGGCGGTGGAGGACCTGCGGATCTCCTTTCCCGCCTCCGGCGTCGAGGCCGTACGCGGGGTGTCGCTGTCGATCGCGCCGGGGGAGTGCGTCGCCCTGGTCGGCGAGTCGGGATCGGGCAAGAGCGTCACGGCCCGCGCCCTCATCGGCCTGGCGGGCCCGGGCGCGAAGGTGCGGGCGTCGGCCTTCCGCGTCGGCGGCGGGGACGCCCTGACCTTCGGCCCGCGCGAGTGGCGCCGCCTGCGCGGCCGGTTCGCCGGACTGGTCCTTCAGGACGCCCTGGTCTCGCTCGACCCGCTGCGCACCGTGGAGGCCGAGATCACCGAGGTGCTGGCCGAGCATGACGTGGTGCCCCGCCAGGCCCGCCAGGAGCGCGTCCGATCACTGCTGGAGGCCGTGGGAATCCTGGACCCCGAGGTGCGCGCGCGGCAGTATCCGCACCAGCTCTCCGGCGGGCTGCGGCAACGGGCCCTGATCGCCTCCGCCATCGCTGCGGAGCCTGAGCTGATCATCGCCGACGAGCCCACGACCGCGCTCGACGTGACCGTGCAGGCCCAGATCCTGCGGCTGCTCGCGGACCGGAAGGCGGCCGGGACGGCGCTGCTGATGATCAGCCACGACCTCGCCGTGGTGGCCGCGGTCGCCGACCGCGTCCTGGTCATGAAGGACGGCCTGGTCGTCGAGGAGGGTCCGGCACGCGAGGTGCTGACGACCCCGCGGCACGACTACACCCGGGCCCTGCTGGCCGCCGTGCCCTCCGCGCCTAACCCCTCCACCCCCCGCCCCTCAGCGCCTCGGCCCTCCGCGGCTCCCGTGTCCTCCGCGTCCGCGCCGCGTGGTCCCGTGCTCGCCGCCGAGGGGCTGTCGGTCGCGTACGGCTCGCGCAGGGCCGTGAACGAGGTCTCCTTCCGCCTGCACGCGGGGGAGACGCTCGGGGTGGTCGGCGAGTCGGGGTCGGGCAAGACGACCCTCGCGCGGCTGGCCCTCGGCCTGCTCGCGCCGGACGCGGGTGAGGTGACCCTGCGGGGAGGGCCGTGGAGCGGCCTGCCCGAGCGTCGGCGACGCCCCCTCCGCCCGGCCGTCCAGGTGATCGCGCAGAATCCGCTGGACTCCTTCGACCCGCGCCACACGGTGGGCCGCCTGGTCGCCGATCCGCTCTCCGCCCTGCCGAGGCGGCGACGCCGGGAGCGCGCCGTCGAACTGCTGGGCCGGGTCGGGCTGCCGCCAGAACTGCTCGGCCGGCGTCCGCGCGAGCTGTCCGGCGGCCAGCGGCAGCGCGTGGCCATCGCCCGCGCGCTCGCGTCCCGGCCCGAGGTGCTGATCTGCGACGAGCCCGTCTCCGCGCTCGACGTGTCGATCCAGGCCCAGGTGCTCGACCTGCTGGCCGAGATCCAGGCCGAGGACGGGACGGCGCTGCTGTTCATCTCCCACGACCTGGGCGTCGTCCGCCGTCTGAGCGACCGGGTCCTGGTGATGAAGGACGGCCGCGTGGTGGAGGAGGGGGACGCCGACGAGGTCTTCCATCACCCCCGGCACCCGTACACCCGGGAGTTGCTCGCGGCGGTGCCCCGGCTCCCCGGCTGATCGGACGGCGGTGCCCGTTGACAACCTGAGGATACCTCAGGTTGACTGCGGTGAACCTGAGGAAACCTCCGGATATCCCCCTTTCGTAAAGGAGAGGACGTTGGCCGAGGGAATCGCCGTCTCCGTGCACGACACCGCCCCCGTCTGGCGCGGCGACACCGCGGGCGACGCGCTGCGCCGTTCCGTCCATCTGGCCCAGGCCGTCGAGGCGCTGGGATACCGGCGCTACTGGGTGGCCGAGCACCACAACACGCCCGCGCTGGCGACCTCGAGCCCGGCCGTGCTCGCCGGGTCCATCCTCGCGGCGACCTCCGCCATCCGCGTCGGCTCCGGCGCGGTGCTGCTGCCCAACCACTCGCCGTACGCGGTGGCCGAGCAGTTCGGCGTGCTGGCCGGCCTCTACCCTGGCCGGGTCGACCTCGGGCTCGGCCGCGCCTCCGGCGGTTCGGGAGAGGCCGCCGCCCGCCTCGGCGACCCGCGCCGGCTCGATTTCGGCGACGCGCTGCGCGAGCTGGGCGAGTACTTCTCCGGCGGCAGCGGCGGCGTGCGCGCGATCCCCGAGCCGGGCGTCCCGCCCGAGATATGGCTGGTCGGGTCGAGCGCCTCCGGCGCCGCCGACGCGGGCCGCCTCGGCCTGCCGTACGTGTACGCGCACGCGATCGTGGGCGGCGGGGCGCCCGAGGCGCTGGAGGCGTACCGGCAGGCGTTCCGGCCGTCCCCGGTTCTGGCCGAGCCGCACGCCTGCGTCGCGGTGATCGCCGTCGCGAACGACAGCGACGAGCGTGCGCACCGGCTCGCCGCCTCCTTCGTGTACGGCCAGATCCTCATGCGCACGACCGACCCGGCCACCGTCCTGCCGACGGAGGAGGAGACGGCGGCCCACCGGTTCACCGCGGCCGAGGAGCGGTTCCTGCGCGAGAAGATCGGCCCGCAGTTCGTCGGCAGTCCCGAGCGCATCGCCCCCCGCCTCGGCGAGCTGCTGCGCCGCACCCGCGCCGACGAGCTGTTCGTCCTCACGCAGGTGCCCGACCACCAGGCCAGGATCCGTTCCTACGAACTGATCGCCAAGATCGTCTCGTCTCTGTAGTCGTACGGCGGCGCCGCGGGGTGTCGCTCGGCGACGGGCGGTGCGGCGAGGGTCGGTGCGGCGAGGGTCAGTCTTCGCGGACGGTGATGCCCTCCAGCACCAGCCGCAGGAATCGCGGGCTGCCGTCTCTGCCGGAGGCCGCCTGCTCGCGCACCCAGGCCGCGCCGCTGAGGAGGTCGAACAGCTCCTCGGGTGTGAGGTCGGGCCGCACCCTGCCGGCCGCCTGGGCTGCGCGCAGCAGGTCGGCGCCGCCGCGGTGCATCGCGGCGCACATGGCGTGGGACGGGGTGCCCTCGTCGTACATGCTCCGGGCGAGGATGCCGACCAGGCCGCGGAAGGTGCTGAAGTGCACGACGGCCTCGCGCATCCACTCGGTCAGCGCGCCGAGGGGATCCGGCCCGGTGGCCAGTCGTTCGGCCCGGGCGACGAGGTTCTCCAGGCCGTCGCGGGTGGCGGCCTCCACGAGTGAGGCGCGCGTGGGGAAGTGCCGATACAGGGTGCCGATGGCGACGCCCGCCTGGCTCGCGATGTCCTCCAGCGACGCGTCGGCGCCCGAGGTCTCGAACGCCTTGCGCGCCGCGGCGAGGATGGCGTCGTAGTTACGCCGGCCGTCCGCGCGCTTCGGGCGCTGGGCGATGTAGGACTTGCCGTCCATCCGTACCTCCCGCTTGACATCCTGAGGTTACCTCATCTTGAATCTTGACCATCAACCTGAGGCAACCTCAGGATAATTCCGCCACTTAACCTGAGGGTTCCTCACCTTATTCGACCGTGGAGGTCTCCATGAGCGCAGACGGCACCACCGCGACCGGCGACGTCTCGACCGGCCCGCCCCGTGAGGGCCACGACCGTGCGTGGGCGCTCGCGCTCGCGGCGATCGTCGGCGCCGAGTTCATGCTCCAGCTCGACGGCACGATCGTGAACGTCGCGCTCCCGGCCCTGCAGTCCGACCTCGGCCTGTCCGTGGCGGGAGGATCGTGGGTGCCGAACGGGTTCCTCCTCGCCTTCGGCGGGCTCCTGCTGTTCGCCGGCCGCCTCGGTGACGCACTCGGGCACCGGAGGGTGTTCCTCGCCGGGATCGGGCTGATCGTGGTGGCGTCGCTGGTCGCCGGCCTCGCGCCGAACGCGGAGGTGCTGCTCGCGGGCCGGGTCCTGCAGGGTGCGGGCGCCGCCATCGCCGGCCCCACCGGCCTGGCGCTGCTCGCGATCGTCTTCCGGGGCGAGCGGCAGCAGCGGGCCTTCGGGCTCTACTCCACGGTGACCGGGCTCGGCGCCTCCGCGGGCATGGTGCTGGGCGGTGTGCTGACCTGGGCGGGGGACTGGCGCTGGAGCCTGCTGGTCAACGTGCCGATCGGGCTGGTCGTCGTCGCGCTCGCCGCCCGGGCGCTCGGCCTGCGCGACGAGGCGACCCGATCCCGCTCGCTCGGGCTGTCGAGCGCACTGCTCAGCACCGCCGCACTCGCCGCCGCCGTCTACGGCCTCGTCCACGCCGCCGAGAAGGGCTGGGGCGACCGGTGGACGCTCACCGCACTCGGCGCCGCGGTCGTGCTGGCCGCGGTGCTGCTCCTGGTGGACCGGCGGGCCGCCGAGCCGTTGCTGCCCCTGGCCGTCCTGGCCGGGCGGGAGCGGGCGGGCGCCTTCGCCGGCCTGCTGCTGCTCGCGGCGGTCCTCACCAGCTTCCTGATCTACCTGGTGCAGTATCTCCAGGGGGTGCTGCACCTCGACGCGCTGCGCAGCGGCCTGGCCATCCTGCCGTTCGGCCTGGCGCTGCTCGTCAGCACGCAGATCCTCACCGCCCGCATCGCCGCGGTCGGCCTCAAGACCCGTGCGCTGCTCGGCCTGGCGGTGGTGCTCGCCGGGGCCGCCTGGCTGACCCGTCTCGACGGCGGCAGCGCCTATGCCGCCGACGTGCTTCCGGCCCTCGTCGTCATGGGGCTGGGCGTCGGCGTGGCGATCATCCCCCTCAACATGATCGTCCTGACCACCGCCCCGGCCGAGTACGCCGGGGTGGCCGCCGGACTGCTGCAGACCGCGCTCACCATCGGGGGTTCGCTCGGCCTGGCCGCCATGCTGATCCCGCTCGGCGCGAACGGTCTCGCCGAGGGCATCTCGTCGGTGTTCGCCTGGGCTTGTGGCGCGCTGGTCGCCGCCCTGCTGATCGTGGCCGTCTCCTGGTATCGCCCAGGAGCGCGGGGCTGACGGGGCCTCCCGCGTGAGGGGCTGACCCGGCGCAATTTTATGCATAGCAGGTAGGGAATGTTGACTTTACG
The DNA here is from genome assembly GCF_006874435.1 of Microbispora sp. KK1-11. Taxonomy (NCBI): domain Bacteria; kingdom Bacillati; phylum Actinomycetota; class Actinomycetes; order Streptosporangiales; family Streptosporangiaceae; genus Microbispora; species Microbispora sp. KK1-11. The sequence continues at coordinate 21,673 of NZ_VIRJ01000009.1, forward strand.
ATTCCGTGGCCGTACGTTCGGGGCGGCTCTCTCTTCCCACGAGCACGCTGCGACGGTGCGGCAGCTCCACCCAGGCCGTCTCGTCTGAACCATCGAAAGGCTCGCCTCTCCGATGTCGAGAAATATCCGATTAGCCGCCGGTCTATCGCTCCCTCTCCTGCTCGCCCTGGCCGCCTGTGGCGCCTCGGGCGGGGGGACCTCGGCGGCCAAGGCCCCCGCCGGGCCGGTCAAGGGCGGCACGCTCACGTTCGCCGTCAACACCGAGCCCTCCACCTGCCTGGATCCGCACCAGAGCCCCGCCGACGTGGCCGGTCTGTTCACCCGGCCCGCGCTGGACTCGCTCGTTTCGCTCGACACCGAGGGCAGGATCCACCCCTGGCTGGCCACCAAGTGGACCGTCTCATCGGACCAGAAGACGTACACGTTCACGCTGCGCGAGGGCGTGAAGTTCTCCGACGGCGCGCTCTTCGACGCGGCGGCGGTCAAGGCCAACCTGGACCACATCGTCAACCCGGCCACCAAGTCGCAGCTCGCGGCGGGATACATCGAGCCGTACAAGGGCAGCGAGGTCGTCGACCCGCACACGGTGAAGGTGCACTTCAACAGGCCGTACTCGCCGTTCCTGTCCGCCCTGGCCACGGCGTACTTCGGGATCGAGTCGCCGCGGTCGCTCGAGCAGCCCCAGGACGCGCTGTGCAAGAAGGTCGTCGGGTCCGGGCCGTTCGTCATCGACGAGTACGTGGTGCAGAAGGGCATCACCTACCACCGCAACCCTGACTACAACTGGGCTCCCGAGGGCGCCGGGCACACAGGGGCCGCGTACCTGGACAAGCTGGAGATCAAGGTCATCACCGAGGACTCGGTCCGCCTGGGCGCGCTGACCAGCGGGCAGGTCGACGGGATCGCCAGCGTGCCGCCTGTCAACGTCAAGCAGGTGCAGGCCGACCCCCGGCTGACGATCGTCACCCGCCAGGCGCCCGGCGGCAACTACAGCTACTACCCGAACACCGCCTCCGGGCCGTTCGCCGACAAGCGCGTCCGGCAGGCGTTCCGCGACGGCATCGACTTCGCGACGATCGTGAACAACCTCTACTTCGGTGCGTTCCAGCCCGCGGCGGGCCCCATCTCCCCCTCGACCGACGGCTACGACAAGACGCTCGAAGGAAAGGCGAAGTACGACCCCGCGACGGCGAACAGGCTGCTGGACGAGGCCGGCTGGTCGGCGAAGGACGCCCAGGGCTACCGCACCAAGGACGGCAAGCGGCTGACGATCCGCTGGGGGTTGATCAAGGCGGCCATCAGAGAGCAGCGGGACACGCTCGCCGAGCAGATCCAGGCCGAGGCCAAGAAGATCGGGTTCGACGTCGAATTCGTCGCCGCGACGGTCAACGACTGGATCGCCAGGTACATCAAGGGCGACTACGACCTGATGGACTTCAGCTGGCAGCGGGCCGACGGCGACGCGCTGCGCAACCTGTTCGACAGCGCGAACATCCCCTCGCCCGCCAAGTTCGGCCAGAACGCCGCCCGCCTGTCCGACAAGGAGATCGACGGCTGGCTGAGCGACGCGCTGGACACGACCGACCAGGCCGAGCGGGCCGAGCTGTACGCCAAGGTGCAGCAGCGGGTGACCGACGAGGCCGCGGTCTTCCCGGTGTACGTGTTCAACTACCTGCTGGGCGCGAGCAAGAAGACGCACGGCATCGGCTGGGAACCCCAGGCGTACCCCACCTTCTACGACGCGTGGGTCGAGCAGGCATGACCGCCGTCGCCGTACCGGCCACCCGGGCGCGAGCCCGGGTGGTCCGCCCGGTGCTGGTGCGGCTGGGCACCTCCGTGCTGGTGCTGTGGGGCGCGGTGACGGTCGCGTTCGCCGGCCTCCACCTCACCCCGGGCGACGTGGTCGACCTGCTGATCGGCGCCAACACCGTGACGCCCGAGGTGCGCGAACGGATCATCGCCGACTACGGGCTGGACCGCCCGCTGCTCGTCCAGTACGTCACCTACCTGGGCCGGGTGCTCCACGGCGACCTGGGTCAGTCCTACCAGCTCCACCAGTCGGTCGCCTCCGCCATCGGCGAGCAGGTCGGCTCGTCGGTCCAGCTCATGCTCTCCTCGTTCGCCCTGGCGGTCGTGGTGTCGGTCACCGTCGCGGTGCTGACCGCGGGCCGCCGGTGGGCGCGGGCGGTGTTCTCCGGAATCGAGCTGGTCGGCATCTCCATTCCGTCGTTCTGGGCCGGGATCCTGCTGCTCACCGCCTTCTCCTTCGGGCTGCGGCTCTTCCCCGCCGCCGGCGGCGAAGGGCTGGAGGGACTGGTCCTGCCGTCCGTCGCGATGGCCGTCCCGGTCGTCGCCACGCTCACGCAGGTGCTGCGCGAGGGCCTGGAACTGGCGCTGGAGGAGCCGTTCGTGCTCACCGCCCGCTCGCGCGGCATGTCCGACCTGGGCGTGCGCCTGCGGCACGCACTCCGGCACGCGCTGATGCCCACGGTCACGCTCGCGGGCTGGATGGTCAGCTACCTGTTCGGCGGGGCGGTGATCACCGAGTCGGTCTTCTCCCGGCAGGGCATCGGGCGGCTGACCCTCGCGGCCGTCGTCAACAAGGACCTGCCGGTCGTGATGGGCGTCGTCCTCATCGCCGCCCTGCTCTACGTCGTCGTCAACATCCTGCTCGACCTGCTCTACCTGGCCATCGACCCGCGACTGCGAGGTGCCTGAGTGACCGCCTCCACCATCGCCACCGGCGCCGTCACCGTCATCGGGCGCAGGCGGCGGCGCGTCCCGCGTGCCGGCGTCTGGGCGGCCGCCGCGTTCCTGCTGCTCGTGGCCGTGGTGGTGGTGGCGCCGGGCCTGGTCGCGCACGGCTCGCCCGATGTCACCGACGCCGTCGCCGCGCTCCGTCCTCCGGGCGGCGGGCACCTGCTCGGCACCGACGCCAACGGGCGCGACGTGTTCACCCGCATCGTGTTCGGGGCGCGGCCGTCGGTGCTGGCCGGGCTGGCCGCCACCGCGCTCGCGGTGACCGGCGGCACCGCCGTCGGCCTGCTGGCCGCGCTCGGCGGACGGATGCTCGACGAGGTCGCCATGCGCGTCGTGGACGTCCTGCTCTCGCTGCCGGGCCTGCTGCTCGCCCTGCTGGTCATCGCCGTCATCGGGCCCGGCACGCTCAACGCGGTCTTCGCCATCGCCGCGTACACGCTGCCCGGCTACGCGCGGCTGGTCCGCGCGCAGACCATGGTCATCCGCCGGTCGGGGTACGTCGAGGCCGCCGTCTCGCTCGGCCTGACCAGAGCCAGGATCATCGCGCGGCACGTGCTGCCCAACGCGTTCGCGCCGCTGCTCGTGCTGGCCACGATCGAGGTCGGCACCGCGCTGGTCGCGGCGTCCTCGCTCAGCTTCCTCGGTCTCGGTCCCAAACCGCCGGCCCCGGAGTGGGGGGCGATGCTGTCGGCAGGGCGCGACTACTTCTCCGTCGCCTGGTGGGTCGCGGTCTTCCCCGGGCTGGCCATCACGCTCACCGTTCTGTCCGTCACGGTCGTCGGCCGCCACCTGCAGCGCCGTGTCGAAGGGAGACTGTCGTGACCACGACCGCCGCCATCGAGCCGGACCGGCCGATCGTCGAGGTGTCCGACCTGCGGGTCTCGTTCGGCCCGGTCCAGGCGGTCCGTTCGATCTCCTTCACGGTCGGCCCGGGGGAGTGCGTCGCCATCGTGGGGGAGTCCGGCTCGGGAAAGAGCGTCACCGCCCGCACGCTGATCGGGCTGACCGGCGCCGGCGCCGAGATCACCGCGAGGGCGCTCGTCGTGGCGGGGCGCGACGTCTCCGCGTACGGCGAGCGGCAGTGGCGGGCCCTGCGAGGAGGCCAGGTCGGCTATGTCCTGCAGGACGCGCTGGTCTCGCTCGACCCGCTGCGCCCGGTCGGCAAGGAGATCGCCGAGACCCTGCGGCTGCACCGGGCCGTGCCGCGCCCGGACGTACGGCGGCGGGTGGTCGAGCTGCTGCGCGAGGTGGGCGTGCCGGAGCCGGAGCTGCGAGCGGCGCAGTACCCGCACCAGCTGTCCGGCGGGCTGCGGCAGCGGGCGCTGATCGCCTCCGCCGTCGCCTGCGCGCCCCCGCTGCTGATCGCCGACGAGCCGACCACCGCTCTGGACGTCACCGTGCAGGCGCAGATCCTGCGGCTGCTGGCCGAGCGCAAGCGGGCCGGGGCCGGGCTACTGCTGATCAGCCACGACCTCGCGGTGGTGGCCGAGCTGGCCGACCGGGTGCTGGTAATGAAGGACGGCGAGGTCGTCGAGGAGGGGCCCACGCTCGACGTGCTCGGCGCTCCGCGGCACGCCTACACGCGCAGGCTGCTCGCCGCGGTGCCCTCCGAGCACGCCAGGGGCACCCGGCTGACCGTCCCCGAGGACGGCTCCGCCCCCGCCCCGCTTCCCCCGGCCCGGCCCGGCGAGGTGGTGATCAGGGCGTCCGGCCTGGCCAAGTCCTTCCCCGGGCCGGACGGCCTGCGCCGGCCGGCCGTGGAGGGCGTGTCGTTCGAGCTGCGGGCGGGGGAGACCCTCGGGCTGGTGGGTGAGTCGGGATCGGGCAAGACCACGACGGCGCGCCTGGTGCTGGGGCTGGTCGAGCCGGACGCGGGCGAGGTGGAGATCGCCGGCAGTCTGTGGCGAGGCCTCGGCTCCGGCGAGCGCCGGGCGCTGCGGCGGCACATCCAGGTGATCTACCAGGATCCGCTGAGTTCGTTCGATCCCCGGTTCACCGTGCGGCGGATCCTCGACGAGGCGCTCGCCGTCGGCGGCGAGCCACGCCGGAGCCGGCGGGACCGTGCCGTGGAACTGCTCGCGCAGGTCGGCCTGGACGCGTCGATCCTGGACAGCAGGCCGCTGCGGCTGTCCGGCGGGCAGCGCCAGCGGGTGGCGATCGCGAGGGCCCTGGCCCCCCGGCCTCAGGTGATCGTCTGCGACGAGCCGGTCTCCGCGCTGGACGTGTCGATCCAGGCGCAGGTTCTCGACCTGCTCGCCGACCTCCAGGCCGAGCTCGGCGTGGCCTACCTGTTCATCTCCCACGACCTCGGAGTGATCCACCACGTCAGCGACCGGGTGCTGGTGATGAAGGACGGCCGGGTGGTCGAGTCCGGCGACGTCCGGCAGGTCTTCACCGAGCCGCGCACGCCGTACACGCGGGAGCTGCTGGCCGCGATCCCCCGGCTCGACCCCGGCCCCTCTCCGCGGCCGCGCGATCGGGAGGCCGTCGCATGACGTACGACGTGGCGATCGTCGGGGCCGGGGTGCACGGCACGGCCGCGGCCTTCCATCTGGCGCGGCGCGGCGTGTCCGTGGCCGTGTTCGAGCGGGGGCCTGTCGCGGGCGGCCCCACCGGGCGATCGGGCGGCATCTGCCGGGCCTACTACACCGATCCGTTCCTGGCGGAGACGGCACGGGACGGCATCGCGTTCCTCGCCCGATTCGAGGAGCACACGGGCGGGCACCAGTCCGGGTTCCGCCGGACCGGGGCGTTCTACCTGCACGGTCCCGGCGACGTGGCCGCGGCGGCCGAAACCGCCGCACGGCTCGGCTCGATCGGCGTCGGCAGTGAGCTCGTCGCCGCCGACGCGCTGCCCGCCGCCCTGCCCGATCTGGACCTGGACGGCGTCGCCGTCGCGGTCTGGGAGGCGGACGCCGGCTACGCCGATCCGTACGCGACGACGGTCGGGCTGGCCGCGGCGGCGCGACGCCACGGCGCGGTGGTCCACACTCACCGGCCCGTCGTCGCGCTCGCCGAGGAGAGCCGGGGGGCGGCGGTGACCACGTCCGACGGCGCGGTGCACCGTGCCGGACGGCTGCTCGTGGCGGCCGGGCCGTGGACCGCGCCGCTGCTGTGGCCGCTCGGCGTGTACCTGCCGCTGACGGTGGAACGGCACGTAGTGGCCGTGTCCGAGCACGAGCCGGCCGACAGCGCCGAGATCGTGCCGCACATCCTGATCGACATCCCCGGCGGCTGTTACACGACCCCGCAGCCCCGCACCCAGTACCTCACCGGCGGGGTCGTCCCCGCCTCCGTCGCCGACCCCGACGACTTCTCCGGCCCGCTCCCCGGCGAGCTGGACCGCCTCGCCGCCGCCTCCGCCGTCCGCTCCGCGGCCCGCCGCCGTGCCGCAGTGGTCGGCGGCTGGGCCTCGCTCTACGACGTGAGTCCCGACTGGCAGCCGGTCGCCGGCCAGGTCGGCGAGCACGTGTTCGTCGACGCGGGCACCAGCGGCCACGGCTTCAAGCTCGCACCCGCCTGGGGCGACCACGTCGCCCGGCTGCTTCTGGGCGACCCCGATCCCCGCCTGGCCGCCTTCGGGCCCGGCCGCTTCGCGAACGGCGGCGAACTGCCCGCCGGGTTCGGCGCGGCCCGGATTCTGGGCTGACGCGCCGCACCGCCCGAGCCGGCCGGCTCGGGCGGTGCGGCCGATCACGACGCCTTGGCGTAGCGACTGGCGGGGCGGGCCAGCCCGAGCCGCCCGCGCAGGTCAACCGTGTCGTACGCCGTCCGGAACGCGCCCGCGTTCTGCAGGGCGGGCACGAGGGCCCGGGTGATCGCCGCCAGGTCGTGCGGCAGCTCCCCCGGCCGGAGGCGGAATCCCTCCAGCCCCGCCTCCCGCCACTCCAGCAGCAGCCTGGCCAGCTCTTCGGGGGTGCCGGCGAAGACGTGGGCGTCCGAGTCGAGTTCGGCGCCGTCGAGGTCGTCCAGCCGGGCCTTCCGGCCGGCCGCGTCGCGGGCGTCGAGGAAGACCACCAGATCCGCGAAGATCCGCAGCGGCGGCTCGGCGCGTCCGACGGCCGCCTCCGCCGCCCGGACGCTCTCGACGATCGCGGCGGCGTCCTCCCGGTCGCGTGGCGTGACGTACACGACGTCGGAGGATCGGGCCGCGAACTCGTACGGCAGCGTGTCGTGGGCCAGGGAGGTGACCAGCGGCTGGCCCTGCGGGGAGCGCGGCGTGATCGAGGGGCCCTTCACGCTGAACCACTCGCCGCGGAAGTCGATGTAGTGGAGCTTGTCGCGGTCGATGAACCGGCCGGTCGCGACGTCGCGGATCTCGGCGTCGTCCTCCCAGCTGTCCCACAGGCGGCGGACCACCTCGACCGCGTCGGTGGCCTCGGCGAACAGATCCAGCACATGCTTGCCGAAGACGGGATCGCGGTCGCGAGAGTAGTCCTGCGGCGGGAAGGGCGGGCGGCGGCCGAAGTGCGCCACCTGGTCGGGGCGGCCGGAGATCTGGGGCCGCCATCCGGCCCTGCCGCGGCTGATGTGGTCGAGCGAGGCGATGCCGATCGCGACGTGGAACGGCTCGGTGTGAGTCGTGCCGGTGGTCGGCACGAGGCCGATGCGCGAGGACAGCGGGGCCACCCGCGACGCGATCAGCACCGCGTCGAGCCGCCCGCGCACCTGGTCGAGTCGCCCGTCGGGCTCGTTGAGGTGGGAGGACTGGAGGCCGAGCGCGTCTTCGAAGGTGACGAAGTCGAGCAGGCCGCGCTCCGCCTCCGCGACGAGTCCGGCCCAGTAGCCGGGGGTGAACAGCAGGTCCGGCCGCGCGCCTTCGGCCCGCCACGCGGCCGGGTGCCAGCCCGCCCCGTCCAGCGCGACGGCGAGATGCAGGGTCATGAGGTCTCCTCGATGCGGTTCGGAGTGCGGGGGGCGAGGCCGAGGTGGTCGCGGAGGGTGGGCCCGGTGTAGTCGGTTCGGAACACGCCCTTCTCCTGCAGCAGGGGGACGACCTTGTCGACCAGGTCGTCCAGCCCGCCGGGAGTCAGGTGGGGCACGAAGATGAAGCCGTCGGCCGCGTCGGTCTGCACGAAGTGATCGATCTCGTCGGCGACCGACCGCGGCGTGCCGATGAAGGTCTGCGGCGCGGAGACCTCGATGGCGAGCTCGCGGATCGACAGGTTCTTCTCCTCGGCGAGGGCGCGCCACTTGGCCACCAGTTCGCCGCGGTCGCGGCGGAACGCCGCGTGGCCCTTGGACACCCCCTCGTCCAGGTTCGGCTCGACGTCGGGCAGCGGGCCGTCCGGGTCGTATCCCGACAGGTCGCGGCCCCACACGGCCTCCAGGAAGTAGATCGCCGTCTGCGGGCTGACCTGCGCGCGGCGGATCTCAATGGCCCGTTCCGCGGCCTCGGCCTCGGTGTCGCCGAGCACGTACGTCACGGCGGGAAGGATCTTCAGCTCCTCCGGCCGCCGGCCGTAGGCGGCGAGCCTGCGCTTGACGTCGCGGTAGAAGGCGCGGCCCTCCTCCAGCCTGCTGTGCCTGCTGAAGATCACATCGGCCGACGACGCGGCGAACTCGCGGCCCTCGTCGGAGTCTCCGGCCTGGATGATCACCGGGTGGCCCTGCGGGCCCCGCGGCACGTTGAACAGTCCCGAGATGTCGAAGTGCCGGCCCTGGTGCCGGAAGGGGGTGACGCCGCCGGGCCGCAGGAACCGCCCCGACTCCGGATCCGCGGCCACCGCGTCCGACGCCCACGAGTCCCACAACTCCCTTGCGGTCTGCAGGAACTCCTTCGCACGGGTGTACCGGTCGGCCTCGGCCAGGAAGCCGCCCCGGCGGAAGTTCTCCCCTGTGAAGGCGTCGAAGCTGGTCACCACGTTCCACGCGGCCCGGCCGCCGCTCAGGTGGTCGAGCGTGGCCAGCCGCCGCGCCACCTCGTACGGTTCGTTGAAGGTGGAGTTCACCGTCGCGGCGAGCCCCAGGTGCGTGGTGACGGCGGCCAGGGCGGACAGGACCGTGAGCGACTCCGGGCGTCCCACGACGTCCAGGTCGTGGATGCGTCCCTTCGCCTCGCGCAGCCGCAGGCCTTCAGCGAGGAAGAAGAAGTCGAACTTCCCGCGTTCGGCCGTCTGGGCCAGGTGGCGGAACGAGTCGAAGTCGATCTGACTGCCCGACGCGGGGTCGGACCAGACCGTGGTGTTGTTCACGCCGGGGAAGTGCGCGGCGAGATGGATCTGCTTGGTCACGGGGGACTCCTGACGTCTCGGCCCGGTTTGCGCCACAGGTTAAACCTACTAACACAGTAGGTATAGAGGGTTTTATCGTCAATCGGCCGGCCTTGCGCTCACGGCGACCGGTACGTCGGCGGGCACTCGGAGGGTGGCGAACGTCGTCCGCCGGCGGAGGCGGAAACCGAGCGCCTCGTACACCCGGATCGCGGTGGTGTTGCTCGCGGCGGCATGCAGGAAGGGGGTCTCGCCGCGGGCGCGGATGCCGGCGGCGACGGCCAGCACCAGCCGTGACGCCAGGCCCTGGCGGCGGAAGGCCGGATCGGTGCAGACCGCGCTGATCTCCGTCCAGCCGGGCGGGTGCAGCCGCTCACCGGCCATCGCGACCAGCGCGCCGCCGCGGCGGATGCCCAGGTAGGTGCCCATCTCGATCGTGCGCGGCCGGAACGGGCCCGGCTGCGTGCGTGCGACGAGGTCCAGCATCTCCGGCACGTCCGCCGCCTGCAGGCGGACCGCCTCGTCGTCGCTTGCGGGGACCACGTCGTCGCCGACCAGTTGCACGCCCGCGCCGTGCGCGACCACCTCCCACCCGTCCGGCGCCGCGGCGGCCTCGCCGGTGACCGGGACCGTCGCGCCGGGCCCCGCGAGCGCGGCGAGGTCGCTCCAGTCCGCGGGGCCGGGGTCGTCGGGCAGCGCGAAGAACGGGGAGACGTCATCCGGGTAGCGCAACGCGCTGCCGTGCCGTTCGGCGAAGCGCGCGTGCGGGCCGGTCAGCGACGCCCACGCGGGGTTGTCCAACAGGTGCCGGTCGCTCATCGCGGCCCTCCTCGGGACACGTCGTGGCCGGTGCTCACGCGCCCACCTCCATGGCCGTCTCGTCGCGGGTGCCGCCGTACCGGGGGAACACGCATGCCTTCGGCATCGGATCTCCTGTCACTCGTTCTCCTGCGGACGCATCCTAAGCAATTACCCACTAAACAAGTAGGTCTTGACGGTATTCCGCGTCTGTGCTGAAGATAGAGGCATGTCGGACGCCCGCGATCAGCGCGGTCGCCGGGAGGGTTGATCCATGACTGTCGCGCCCTTCGCGCTCAATTACGTCCACTCACCTCACGCCACGGAGGCACGATGACCGCGCCCGCCGTGCTGGAGGAGACGGCGGCGGAGTCCGCCGGCTCGCTGACCGTGATCAAGGCGCGTCACCCGGGACGCTGGATCGCCGGCGCCGTGGTGGCGGTGCTGCTGGCGATGGCGGTCAACGCGCTGGTCACCAATCCGGCCTGGGACTGGCCGGTCGTCGGCGCGTACCTGTTCCATCCCTCGGTGCTGCACGCGGTGCTGTTCACCGTGGAGCTGACCGCGCTCGGCATCGTGCTCGGCTTCCTGCTGGGGACCGTGCTCGCGCTGATGCGGCTGTCGCGCGTCCCGCTGCTCGCGTCGGCGGCCTGGGGCTACGTGTGGCTGTTCCGATCGGTGCCGCTCATCCTGCAGCTGCTGTTCTGGTACAACCTCGCCGCCCTGTACAAGCAGATCTCGTTCGGGGTGCCGTTCGGGCCCGCGTTCTTCTCCGTCGACTCGATGGACCTGATCGGGCCGGTGACGGCCGCCGCGCTCGGCCTGGCGCTGCACCAGGCGGCGTACGCCGCGGAGATCGTGCGCGGAGGCTTCCTGTCGGTGGACCCGGGCCAGCTGGAGGCGGCCGCCGCGCTCGGCATCCCGAGGGCCAGGCAGATCTTCCGGATCCAGCTTCCGCAGGCCATGCGGTCGATCGTCCCGGCGGCGGGCAACGAGATCATCGGCCTGGTCAAGGGCACCTCGGTCGTCTACATCATGGCGCTGCCCGAGCTGTTCTACCAGGTGCAGGTGATCTACAACCGCAACGGCCGGGTGATCGCGATGCTGCTGGTGGCCGCGATCTGGTATCTCGTCCTCACCACGGTGCTGTCGGCCGCGCAGTACTACGTGGAACGCCGATTCGGCCGGGGCCTCGCGCGGGCCCTGCCGCCCACGCCGCTGCAGCGGGTGCGCGGGATCCTCACCGTGCGGCGGCAGCGCTTGGCTGGAGGCGGGCGGCGATGAGCACACCCATGGTCGACGTGCGCGGCGTGCACAAGAGCTACGGCCCGCTGGAGGTCCTGCGCGGGGTGGACCTGCAGGTCCTGCCCGGCGAGGTGACGGTGATCATCGGTCCGTCCGGGTCGGGCAAGTCGACGCTGCTGCGCAGCATCAACCACCTGGAGAAGATCGACCGCGGGTACGTCGCCATCGACGGCGAGTTCGTCGGCTACCGGCGGTCCGGAGACCGGCTGTACGAGCTGCGGGAACGCGAGATCCTGCGCCGGCGCACCCAGATCGGCTTCGTCTTCCAGAACTTCCATTTGTTCCCCCATCTCACCGTCCGGGAGAACGTGACCGAGGCCCCGATCTCGGCGCAGGGCCGCCCTCGCGGCCAGGTCGAGGCGCTGGCGACCGAGCTGCTGGCGCAGGTGGGCCTGTCCGACAAGGCCGACGCCTATCCGCGGCAGCTGTCCGGGGGACAGCAGCAACGCGTCGCGATCGCCCGGGCCCTGGCCCTGCGGCCCAAGGTCGTGCTGTTCGACGAGCCCACCTCGGCGCTCGACCCCGAGCTGGTGGGCGAGGTGCTGGAAGTGATGAAGGCGCTCGCCCGCAGCGGCACCACCATGATCGTCGTGACCCACGAGATCGGCTTCGCCCGCGAGGTCGCCGACACCGTGGTCTTCATGGACGCCGGTCAGATCGTCGAGCACGGCCCGCCCCGGCAGGTGCTCGACCGGCCGAGGCACGACCGTACGCGCGCCTTCCTCAGCAAGGTGCTCTGACGAACCCCCTGGCGAGGTTCTCTGAACCCCTCAACAGGATGCTCCCAACCCCTCAGCACGATGCCCTGAATCCTGAAGGACGATCGCATGTCACCATCCCGGTTATCCGTGCTCGGCGTGTCCGCTCTGCTGCTGCTGGCCGCCTGCGGCACGGTTCCCGACGACGACGCGGCCGGCGCCGCCGCCGCTGCCGCGGTCCCGCCCGGCGTCTTGAAGATCAACACGAGTCCGGAGCAGAACCGGATCCGGGCCACGAAGGTGGAGGCGATCGCCGCCGAGGTGCCCGCCGCGATCCGGGCCAAGGGGGAGTTCCTGATCGGCACCTCCACGTTCGAGCCGCCGCTGTCGTTCGTCGCCGACGACAACGTCACCCCGATCGGGGTGGAGGAGGACATCGCCTCCCTCGTGGCCGACGTGCTCGGCCTGAAGCTGCGCATCGAGGCCACGTCGTGGGAGAACCTGTTCCTCGCGGTGCGGTCCGGCAAGTACACGGCCGGCTTCTCCAACATCACCGTCACCGAGGAGCGCAAGGACATCTACGACTTCGCCACCTACCGGCTGGACCAGCTGGCCTGGGAGGTGCCGAAGAACAGCAGGATCACGTCGATCGCCAAGCCGGCCGACGTCGCCGGGCTCAGCGTCGCCGTGGGATCCGGCACCAACCAGGAGAAGATCCTGCTGGGCTGGGACAAGCAGAACCGCGCCGCCGGGCTGAAGCCCGCCCAGATCCAGTACTACAAGCAGGCGGCCGACACCTACCTGGCGCTCAAGTCCGGCCGGATCGAGGCATATTTCGCGCCGAACCCCACCTCCGCCTACCACGCCGCGGTCAGCGGCGACACGAAGATCGTCGGCACCTACTCCGGCGCCGGCCCCTCGCTCCAGGGGCTCATCGCCGCGATGACGCAGAAGGGCAACGGCCTGGCCAAGCCGATCGCCGACGCCCTCAACGCCCTCATCAAGGACGGCACCTACGCCAAGGTCCTCGCCCGCTGGGGCCTGTCCAACGAGGCCGTCCCCGAATCCCTGGTCAACCCGCCCGGCCTGCCCCGCGAGCAGTAGGCCATATCAGCGCAGCTCACACCGCGCGGCCTTCGCGGGTCCGGGCCGGAGAGGTTCCCCCCGATTCAGCCGGACAAGCCGGCGCCCACCCCCAGGGGGCCGGGGGTGGGCGCCGGAGTCTGCCGGGTGGGAATCGGTCTACTTGAGGATCGGGAAGCGGCGGACCAGGGGGGTGGCAGCCCACCAGGTGCCGAGTCCGAGGGTGGTGCCGGCGCCTGCGAGGGCGAGGCCGGCCAGGACGATGGCGTAGACGATGTGCTCGTCCATGAAGGGGTTGGTGGTCAGGGGCAGTTCGGCGGCCCACATCGTGAGCAGGAGCAGCCCTCCCGTCGCAGCGGCGATGCGCATGCCGACGCCGAGGATGAGGGCGGCGCCGATGCCGGCGAGGCCGGTCATGAACAGCCAGTCGACCCAGGCCTGGCCCGCGAGGGTGTTGAACAGGCCGCCGAAGGTGTGGTCGGCGGTGCCCTTCAGGAAGCCGGTGGTCGGGCTGCCGCCGTTGATCCACGCCTTGGCCGCGGGGGTGGCGAAGCCCCAGCCGAACAGCTTGTCGAGGAAGGCCCACAGGAACACCCAGCCGATGGCGATGCGGGCGGCGGCCCAGACGTACCGAACCGGGCGCGTGGTGGCGGCGGGCATCGTCTCACCGTGGGTCCGGGGGGCGGGGACGGTGACCGCGGCGGTGGGTGCGGCGTCATAGAGGCGGTGGTTCCTCTTGTTGCGCCCTTCGGTGATGGCCATGACCGGCCCCTTTCAACGTCTTTCTCTCTTTTCGACACCTCAAGGAAACCGCGGTCACCGGCCGTGCCGCAGGAGCCGTACGGCACGCCGCGGGCGTCTCGAAGTCCCGTGATCGTGGGACTTTCGGTCCAAGTCGGTCAGATGGGGCTTTCGTGTGTCCGTCGGCATCGCCCCGCGCGCGATCCCGCCGCGCCGCGCGACACGGTCCCGGTGAGCGTGACACTGCTCGTGATCTACCCGCTGTTCGACGTCGTCGCGGCCGTCGTCGATCTGCGCTCCTCGTCCGGCACAGGGCGGTGCGCGGGTCCCGAGCCTGATGAGCGCGCCGCAGGGGTCTTGGCGGCGCGGGATCCCCGTAGCACGATCGGGGCATGCGGTCTCCGGCTGGCGGGAGGTCTGGATGGCGACCGTCCTGCTCCCCGGCGATCCGCGCAGGCTCGGCGGCTACTGGCTGGCCGGCCGCCTGGGCGAGGGCGGGCAGGGCGTCGTGTACGAGGCCTACGACGAGGCCGGCCGCCGGGTGGCCGTCAAGGTCCTCCGCCCGGCGGGCGGGCCGGGCGACGCGCGGGCGAGAGCGCGGTTCGCCAAGGAGGTCGCCGCCGCGCGGCGGGTCGCGCCCTTCTGCACGGCCAGGGTCATCGCCGCCGACCTGGAGGGCCCCCAGCCGTACATCGTGAGCGAGTTCGTCGCCGGGCCGAGCCTGCGCGCGGCGGTCGCGCGGGACGGGCCGTACGGGCCGGGGGAGCTGCACCGTCTCGCCACGGGCATCGCGACGGCGCTGGCCGCCATCCACGGGGCGTCGGTGGTCCACCGCGACCTCAAACCGGACAACGTGCTGATCGGCCCCGAAGGCCCGCGGGTCATCGACTTCGGCATCGCGCGGACCGCCGACATGTCGCTGACGACGACCGGGCACGTCGCCGGCACACCGGCCTTCATGGCTCCGGAAAGCGTGCTCGGGGCACGGGTGGGGCCCGCCGTCGACATCTGGGCCTGGGGAGCCGTGACGCTGTTCGCCGCCACCGGCCGGGAGCCGTTCGCCGAGGGGTCCGCCCGTCTGCCCGTACCCGGCGGCGATCCGGACGGGGCGCGGCAGGCGCTGACCGGGGTGGCGGCCCTGCTGCACCGCATCCTGGCGGGCGAACCGGACCTGACGGCGCTGGGGGAGCCGCTGCGCGGCCTGGTGGCTCGCGCGCTCGACAAGAGCCCGGAGGCCAGGCCGGACGCGGACACCCTCCTCGCGACGCTGCTCGGGCACCCGTCGCCGCGAGGCGCGGCGCTGCTCGCGGAGGGCACCCGTACGGCCGAGGGGCTCGGGCCGTCCAGGGCCGTCGCGCCGCCCTCCCTCGCGGCCGTGGCCGAGGAGGCGTACGGCGCGCTCGTCCCGGCCGACCAGGCGCTGGTGCCGCGGATCCTGCTGCGCATGGTCGCGCCGGGGGAGGGGAACGACGACTCTCCCCGGCCGGTGCCCGAGGACGAGCTACTCGACGGCGTGGTCGACCGGGAGACGGCCGGCCGGGTGCTGTCGGGCTTCGCCCGAGCCGACCTCGTCGTCCGGGAGGGCGAGACGGTCGCTCTCGCCGCGGCCGCCCTGCTGCGCGCCTGGCCCCGGCTGCGCGGGTGGGTCGACGCGGATCGGGCGGGCCTGCGGGTGCAGCGGCCGCTGACCGAGGCCGCCAGGACGTGGGATCTGCACGGGCGGCGTCCCGGCGACCTCTACCAGGGGACGGCGCTGGAGACGGCGCTCGGCTGGGCGGCGACCGCGCGCCACCACGTCACGCTGAACACGCTGGAGAAGGCGTTCCTCGACGCGTCCCGAGTCCTCGCCCGGGTCCGTGCCCGGCGGCGCCGCCGCCTCACCGCCGCGCTCGCCGTGCTCGTGGCCGTCGCGGCGGCCTCGGCCGGGCTGGCCCTCGACCAGAAGTCGTCCGCCGAGCGGCAGCGGGACGTGGCCGTGGCCCGGCGGCTCGCCGCCCTGGCCGAGACCTCGCGCTCGTCCGATCCCACCCGGGCGATGGCGCTGAGCGTGGCCGCCTGGCGGCTGGCCGGGGTGCGAGAGGCGCGGGCGGCCCTCTACAGCTCGCTCGCCCAGCCGCTGCGGCGGATCGACCCGCCCCCGCCCGTCACCGCCGGAGCCCGGTTCGACCTGAGCGGGGACGGCCGGCTGCTCGCCGTCGCCGACGCCGGCAGGGCGGTCCTGTGGGAGGTGGCCGCCCGCCGCGTGGCCGGGAGCGCCCAGGGCATCGGACCGGCCCCCGACGCCGTCGCGCTCAGCCCCGACGGCCGCCGCCTCGCGGTTTCCGGCGGCGGCCGTCTGCGCGTGTGGGACCTGTCCACCGGCCGTCCGCTCGGGCCGGCGTTCGGGCACGGCGCACTGGAGATGACGTTCGGCCCGGACGGCCGGCGCCTCGCCGTGCTCGCGCCCGGCCGTCGAGGCCAGGTCTGGGACGCCCTTCGCGGTGCCGAACTCCTCGACGTGCGCGACGAGCGGGCGGAGGGGGTCGTGGTCTCCGCGCGGCACGTCGCCGTGCTGTTCGACGACGGCCGATACCGGGTGTACGAACCGGTCGCGGGGCGTCCGTACGGCCCGCGGCGCCTTCCCGCCCCCGCGGGCGGCCGGGGGGACGCCGTCGCCTTCAGCCCCGACGGCCGCACGATCGCGGTCGGACGCGGTGAGGACGTCGGCTTCTGGGACCTGTCCACCGGCCGCCGCCGGGGCCCCGTCCTGGAGGGTGCCTCCGCCGTCTGGCTCGCGTACGGCGACGGCGGCAGGCTCGTCCTGACCTTCGACCGCACCGGCGCCGGCCTGTGGAGCGCGGACGACGGCGGCCTGCTGGCCTACTCCACGCCGGGGGACACCACCGGCATGCCGGACATCATGGTCACCACCGGCGCGGCGGGCGGCCCGGTGCTGCGCTACCTGCTGAGCGGCGGCAGGGTCGCCACGGTGGACGCAGGGGCGGGGGCCCGCTCCACGGCGGTGTCCCCGTCGGCGGTCGCCGCCGCCTTCGCCCCGGGCGCACGGACGCTCGCCGTCTCGCCGGCCGGGAAAGGGCCGCTCCTGTGGGATCCGGTCAGGGGCGTCCGCCTCGGGCCGCCGCTCGGCGGCACACCGTCCGGGGCGCTCGCCTTTCCCGACGTCCACACGCTCGCCTCCGTTCCCGCGGCCGAGGCGCCGGGCGAGGCCGCGACGGTGAGCCTCTGGAGCGTGCCGGACGGCCGCCCGCTCCGCCGCGTCCCGGTCGCGGGCGCCGGCTCGGTGGGAGGGCTGGCGGTCGGAGGCGGGGTCCTCGCCGTGGCGCCCGTCGCCGAGGACTACGAGCCGGTCCGGGTGTGGGACCTCGCCCACGGCGCGGAGATTCCCGTCCCACGCCGCGACGGATGGGACGTCATGGCGGTCAGCCCGGACGGCCGGGTCCTCGCGATCGGCGGGCGGGACGCCGCCCTGGTCGACCTGGCCGCCGGAACGGTCACCGGCCGTCCGTTCGGGCCCGTCCTCGACGGGGTGCGGTCGATCGCGTTCAGCCCCGGCGGCTCGGCGATCGCCACCGGCTTCCACGAGGCCGGCGTGGGCCTGTGGGACGCCCGCACGCTGCGGCGTACGGGCACGCTCGCGCCCGAGGAGGGGCGGTTCGACGACGTCGTGGCGCTCGCCTACTCGCCCGACGGGCGGCTGATCGCCACCGGCGGCACGAGCGGGGAGGTCCGCCTGTGGGACGCCGGCACGCGGTCGCCGCTGGGCCTGCCGTACGCCGTCCACGCCGGCCGGGTGCTCGCGCTCGCCTTCGGGGCGGACGGGCGGTACCTCTACAGCGCCGGGGAGGACGGGACGCTGCGGCGCTACACGATCGACCCGGAACGGGCCGCGGCCGAGGTGTGCGCGCGGGCGGGCGGCGGCCTGGGAGACGACGATTGGCGGCGCCTCGTGCCGGAGGCGCCCTACCGGAAGGTGTGCTGAGCGACATGACGATCATCCACCACCTGCTCGCGCGGCTCCGGCGACGGCACAGAGGCGACGGCGCCCCCACGGAGACCGATCCGGTGGAGATCGAGTCGGTCGAGGTCGATCCCGATCCCGTCCTGATCGGCGGCGAGGACCAGGTCGTGGCGACCTTCGAGGTGGTCACCAGCGGGCCGTCCGCCGAGGTGAAGGGCGACCTGGTGGCCCCGGACGGCTCCCACACCGGACTGCGTTTCGAGAGCGAGGAGCGCACGACCTTCGAGGAGCGGTGGCGGGCCGGGCACGCGTTCGGCCGGGACGCGGCGGCGGGGACCTGGCGCGTCGTGGTCGGCGCCGGCGGCGTCACCGAGGAGCGGGAGTTCGAGGTCCACGCCGAGGAGGGGCTGCGGCCGTCGAGAATCGACGGCTTCGAGCTGTCCCCGGAGCCGGTCGACGAGGGGAGCCCCCTGACCGTCTCGGGCCGCCTGGAGACGGCGACAGGGAAGGACGACTGGGGCGGTCTTCCCGGCCGGACCGTTGCCCTGCTGTTCCGGCCCGACGACATGCTCGCCCGCAGGGAGGTGGCCCGGGTCGTCACCGGCAGGTCGGGCCGGTTCGACGCGACGGTGACGGCGACCGAGTCCGGCTTCTGGTCGGCGGAGTTCCGCAGGGCCGCCGAGGACCGCGTGCGCTCGACCGCCGCGAGGAGCGCCGAGGTCCGTTCGACGGTGCGAGCCGCCGGGGCCCGGACCACGATCACTTATTCGGCGAGCCCCAAGAGCGGCAGGCGAGGCAGGAAGGCGACCCACACCGGCACGCTGCTCGTCCGGGTCGAGCCCGCCGGGGGCCCCGCACGGTGGGACCCGCTGCCCCAGCAGCGCGTCCACCTCTGGTTCGACCCGTCGGGCTCGGGCGGCGACGCCGTGCAGGGGTCGGCGACGACGGGTTCTGACGGCAGGTTCACCCTGCGGAAGAAGGTGCCGTCGACGGGCGACTGGCAGGTCCGCTTCGACTCGCAGGCGCCGTCGCAGCGCCGGTCGTGCAAGTCGCCGGTCCGCAGGCTCACCACCACCTGAGCCGACCTAGGTGGCGTAGCGCGCGACCACGCCCGTGAGGGCCGTGGCGATCCGGAGCCTGTCGGCCTCCGGCATCTCCTCACCCAGGACGTCCAGCCGCGCGCAGATCTCCTCGTGCACCTTCTCGCCGAGCCGCGCGCCCTCGGGGGTGAGGGAGATCCGGCAGGCGCGGCGGTCGCGAGGATGGCTGACCCGGGTCACGAACCCGCGCCGTTCCACCCGGTCCACGAGCCCGGTGAGGCTGGACTTCTCCAGGTGGAGGAGGCGGCTGAGCTCGGTCATGCCGATGGGGCCGCCGGTCAGCACGCACAGCAACTGCGCCTGCTGCGGGGTGACGCCGTGCTCCCGGCTCACGTCGGCGAAGACGTACTGCACCACGTGGGACATGCGCACCAGCGCGGTGGCGAACGTCGACTCCGTGCCGGCCTTCGTGGTCGTCGTCGTGGTCACCTGTACCTCCCGGTCCGAGCGTAGTTGACATCGGTTCGTACTGCCAACTAATTTGTGCGCACTGCGAACTGTTGGTACTACGAACTAAGGAGGCTTCGTGAGCACGGGTGACACGACGAGCCCCGCCGTGAGAGGCACCGGTCTGCTGGTCGCGCTCGGCATCGCGGTTTTCGGCTACGCCCTGATGCAGACGGTGGTGGTCCCCGCCCTGGGCCTGCTCACCAGGGAACTGCGGACCACGCCCGCCTGGTCGGCCTGGATCCTCAGCGCCTTCCTGCTCTCCAGCGCGGTGCTGACCCCGCTCCTGGGCCGGCTGGGGGACATGCACGGCAGGCGGCGGGTGATGATGGGCGTGCTCGTCGCGTACGCGGCGGGCATGGCCGGCGCGGCGGCGGCCCAGAACATCGGCCAGCTCATCGCCGCCCGCGTCGTCCAGGGCGCGGCGCTGGCGGTGGTCCCGCTGTCCATGGCGATCCTCCGCGAGGCGCTGCCGCGGGAACGCCTGCCGTTCGCGATGGGGCTGGTCTCCGGCATCGTCGGAGCGGGCGGCGGGGCCGGCCTGGTCGTCGGCGGGCTGCTCGCCGACCACCTGTCCTGGCGGTATCTGTTCGTCCTCGGCGCGCTGCTGGCGGCGCTCAGCCTGGCGATGGTCTGGCGGTACGTGCCCGTACGCCGCCACGACACCTCGGGCAGGCTCGACGTGCTCGGGGCCGTGCTGCTGGGCCTCGGCCTCGTCGCGGTGCTGCTCGCGCTCACGCAGGGCCCATCGTGGGGCTGGACGTCGGCGCCGGTGCTCGGCCTGTTCGTGCTCGGCGTGCTGCTGGCGGCCGTGCTCGTCGTGGTGGAACGCGGCAGGGCCCACGCGCTCATCGACGTCGGCGAGCTGACCGACCGGCCGATGCTGGCCACGCACGCCGCCGCCCTGCTGTTCGGCGCCGGGTCGTACTTCTTCTATCTGGGGATGCCCCTGTTCGCCCAGCAGCAGCCCGGGGCGGACGGCGCAGGCTTCGGCGCATCGGTCACCGTGGCCGGTCTCCTGATGCTCCCGGGCATGCTGGCCATCGTCCCGGCCGGTGCGGCCGTCGGCCGCATCTCGGCGTCCCTGGGTTCGCGAGGGCCGCTGGCGTGCGGGTTCGTGCTGTTCGCCGTGGGAGCGGCGCTGCTGGCGCTCGGCCACGCCTCGTACTGGCAGCACCTGGTGTTCTACGCGGTCGTGGGGGCGGGTTCCGGGCTCGTCATGGGGGCGCTGCCCAAGCTGATCGCCGACATCGTGCCGCTGGCCCGGACCGGGACCGCCAACGGCATCAACAACATCGCCCGCACCGTGGGAAGTGTCATCGGCAGTCAGCTCGCCGCCGCCGTCATCGCGTCCACCACCTCCGGCCGCACCGCCGCCGTGCCCGACTCCGCCTTCTCCCTGCTGTTCTGGCTGGGTGCGGTGGCGGCGGTCGCGGGGGTCGCGGTGTCACCCCTGGCCGTACGGCGGAAGCTTTCCCCTATTCCCGAGTCTGTTTGACGGTTATTGCCGAGGCTTGCTAACTTGGTCGCAGTACGAACTATACGTACTACGAACTTTCTCGGGAATCGCCGCCGCCGTCGCGGCCGTCCCGCTTCTTGCGGAAAGAGCCACCTGATGTCCCCTCGTCGGAAACCTCTCGCCCTCGCCCTTCTCGCCCTGAACGGGCTGCTCACCGCCTGCGCGGCGGAAACCGGAACGAACGCCTCCAGTGCGGGCGCCACGCTGGTCGTGGCGATGCCGGCCGACCCCGCCTGCCTGGATCCGCAGCAGACCGGCCAGCTCGTCGCGCTCGACATCAGCAGGTCGCTCGTCGACACGCTGACCGACCAGGACCCGCGTACCGGGAAGATCGTGCCCTGGCTGGCCTCGGAGTTCTCGGTCTCCGACGACGCCCGCCGGTTCACGTTCACCCTGCGCGAGGGCGTCACCTTCAGCGACGGCACCCCGCTGGACGCCGAAGCGGTCAAGGCCAGCTTCGATCGCCTGGCCAGGCTCCCGGCGAACGGCGCGGCGAGTTACCTGCGCGGCTACCAGGGCACCACGGTCGTCGACGCCCACCGCCTGCACGTGGACTTCGACTCGCCGAACGCGCAGTTCCTGCAGGCCACGTCGGGGGCGGGGCTCGGCATCCTGTCCCCGGCGACCGCCGGGACACCGCTCGCCGACCGCTGCCGCGGCCGCTTCGTCGGCTCCGGGCCGTACGTGCTGGACCACTACACCTCCAACCAGGAGGTCGTGCTCAAGCGGCGCGCCGGCTACTCGTGGCCGTCCTCGCTCGCCACGGTGCGGGGCGAGGCGAGTATCGCCGAGGTCAGGTTCGTGTTCGTCCCCGAGGCCGGCGCCAGGACCACCGCCCTGCGCTCCGGGCAGGTCCAGGTCGCGGAGAACGTGCAGCCCGCCGACCAGGACTCCTTCGCCAAGGACGGATTCCACCTGCTCGTCACGAGGGTTCCCGGTCTGGTGCCGCCGCTGTCGCTCAACCACGCCGGAGTCCTGGCCGACCAGCGGGTGCGGCAGGCGTTGCTGCTCGCCGTCGACCGCGCCGACCTCGTCCGCACCGTCCTCGGCCCGAGGTTCGAACCGGCCACCGGTGTGCTGGCCGCCACCACGCCCCTGTACGTCGACCAGAGCGACAAGCTGCGCTACGACCCGGACCGGGCGGCCGAACTGCTCGACGAGGCCGGCTGGCGGCCGGGCCCGGACGGGATCAGGGTGAAGGACGGCAAGCCGCTGACCCTGAACTGGCTGATCCCCGCGCCGATGCCGCCGGTGGACGAGTACGTCCAGCAGCAACTGCGCAAGGTCGGCGTGGACGTGAAGCTGAACGCGGTGCCGCCGACCAAGTACGTCGAGCAGCAGCAGGCCGGGAAGTTCGACATCACCGCGGTCGCCGTCACCCGCGCCGACCCCGACGTGCTGCGCAACATCTTCTACTCGAAGGGCTCCAACCTCTGGCACCTGCCGCAGAGCAAGCTTGACGACTATCTGGAGCAGCAGGCGGCGGCCACGGACGAGGGGAAGCGCCGCGAGGCCGTCGCCAAGGCGGCCGAGTGGATCCTCGACCACGCCGACACCGTCCCGCTGTACGAGAACGCCCTGGTCCACGGCGTCTCGGACGCGGTGAAGGACCTGGAGACCGACGCGTCGACCCGGCTCGACCTGCACGACGCCCGGCTCGCGTCGTGACCGGCGCGATCGCGACGCCGGAAGGCGGCTCGTGATGGTCCGCTACCTGGCCGGGCGGCTGCTGCAGGCGCTGCTGGTCGTCTGGGCCGCGTTCACCGTCGCCTTCGTCGTGCTGCGGCTGCTCCCAGGAGACCCGGTCGCGCTCATGCTGAGCGGGCACAACGGCTTCGAGGCCGTCTCCGCCGAGGAGGTCGCCCGAGTGCGGGCCGAGCTCGGGCTCGACCGCCCCGCCGTGGTGCAGTATCTGTCCGCGCTGGGCGCCGCCCTGCGCGGCGACTTCGGCTGGTCGATCCAGACGGGCCGCCCGGTCTCCGAGATGATCGCCGAGGCGCTTCCCCCCACGCTGCAGATCGGCACGATCGCCCTAGCCCTGTCGCTCTCGGCCGGGACGGCGCTCGGCGTCCTCGGCAACCTCCCCGGATCGCGGTTCGCGCGGCAGGTGCTGCGCTCGGTGCCCTCGCTGAGCATTTCACTGCCGTCGTTCTGGGTCGGCCTGGCGCTCATCCAACTGCTGTCCCTGCGCTGGCCGGTGTTCCCGTCGCTCGGCGGCTCCGGCCTCGCCTCCGCCGTGCTGCCCGCCTGCACCCTGGCCGTCCCCGGCACCGCGATGGTGGCTCAGATGCTGGGCAAGAGCCTGCACGCCACGCTGCGCGAACCGTACGCGGACACGATCCGGGCCACCGGCGCGGGCCGCACCAGGCTGCTGCTCGGCCACGGGCTGCGCAACGCCGCCCTCCCCGCGGTGACCGTGGTCGGCCTGCTCGCCGGCAACCTGATCGGCGGCGCGGTCGTGGTCGAGACCGTCTTCTCCCGCCCGGGCGTCGGGCGGGTCACCCAGTTCGCGGTCGCGACCCAGGACCTCCCCGTGGTCCAGGGCGTCGTGGCGGTCGCCTCGGTCGCGTTCGCCGCCGTCAACCTGGCGGTCGACCTCCTCTACCCGGTGCTCGACCCGCGGATCCGCATCACGGGAAGGCGGGCGGCGGCATGACCCGCGTGGCCCGTTACTCCGCCGCGCATCCGGGAGCGGTGCTGTCGATCCTCGTGCTGCTGGTCGTGCTCGGCTGGACGCTGGCGCCAGGCCTGTTCACCGGGCGCAGCCCCATCGAAGGGATCACCACGCAGCGGCTGCTGCCGCCGAGCGCCGACCACCTCTTCGGCACCGACCAGCTCGGCCGCGACGTGTACGCGCGGGTCGTCCACGGCGCGTCTCCGTCGCTGCGCGCGGCGGTCTCCGCGATCGGCGTCGCTCTGCTGGCGGGGGGCGCCCTCGGCCTGTTCGCCGGGTTCTTCGGCGGCTGGGCGGAGACCGCGATCATGCGCGTCGTGGAGGTGGCGCTGTCCATCCCGCCCGTGCTGCTGTCCCTGCTGATCATCAGCGCGCTGGGGTTCGGCACGCTCAACATCGCGATCGCGGTCGGAGCGGTGAGCGTCGCGGGCTTCGCGCGGGTGATGCGCGCCGAGGTCCTGCGCGTGCGTACGGCCGCCTACGTGGAGGCGGCCGTGCTGTGCGGCGCCCGCTGGTGGCGGATCCTGCTGCGCTACGTGCTGCCGTCGGCCGCGGGGCCGGTGCTCGCGCTGGCCGCGCTGGACTTCGGGCTGGTCGTGCTCGCCGTCTCGTCCCTGAGCTTCCTCGGCTACGGCCAGCCGCCCCCCGCGCCGGAGTGGGGGGCGCTGATCGCGGGCGGGCGCGACTACCTCGCGTCCGCGTGGTGGCTGACCACGCTGCCCGGCCTCACCGTCGCCGCGGTCGTGCTGGCCGCCAACCGGCTGTCGCGCGTTCTGGAGACCGACAGGAGCACGCCGTGACCGAACCGTCCCAGCGGGATCCGTTGCTGGTCGTAAGGGGCCTGCGCGTGTCCTACCGTACGCCCGCGGGCCGGGCCGCCGCGCTCGACGGGCTCGACCTGGACCTCCACCCCGGCCAGATCACCGCCGTGGTCGGCGAGTCCGGTTCGGGCAAGACCACCGCCGCGCACGCGCTCGTCGGGCTGCTGCCGGAAGGAGGCGTGGTCGAGTCGGGCAGCGTCCGCTTCCAGGGCGAGGAACTGACCGGGCTGCCGGAGAAGGGCTGGCGGGACATCAGAGGGCGCCGTATCGCCCTGATCCCGCAGGATCCGGCGACCGCGCTCGATCCCGTCCAGCCCGTGGGCAGGCAGGTGGCGGCGGTCCTGCGGGTGCACCGGCTGGCGACCCGGGCCCAGGCGCGGGCGCGGGCGGTGGAACTGCTCGCCGAGGCCGGACTGCGCGACGCCGCGACCACGGCCCGTCAGTATCCGCACGAGCTGTCGGGAGGCATGCGGCAGCGGGTGCTCGTCGCGATCGCGATGGCGGCGCGGCCGCGCCTGCTGATCGCCGACGAGCCGACCTCCGCTCTCGACGTCACGGTCCAGCGGCGCATCCTCGACCACCTCGACCACGTCGTCGCCACGACGGGAGCCGCGATGCTACTCATCACCCACGACCTGGGCGTCGTCGCCGACCGTGCCCAGCACGTCGTGGTGATGTCGAAGGGCAGGACGGTCGAGGCCGGCCGGACCGGACAGATCAGGAGCGGTCCCCGCGATGCCTACACCAGGCGGTTGCTGGCCGACGTTCCCGCGCTGACGGGCAGGCGCCTGGCGCCCGCTCCGCCGGAGGCGGCCGTGCTGCTCAGCGTCCGCGGGCTCGGCAAGAGCTTCCCGATACGCACCGGCCCGCTCCGGCGGCGGGGCACCAGGAACGCGGTCGACGGCGTGGACTTCGACATCCCCATGGGGACCACGCTCGGCCTGGTCGGCGAATCCGGGTCGGGCAAGACGACGACGGCCAGGATGATCCTGGGCCTGGAACGGCCGACGGCGGGCAGCGTGCGCTTCGCGGGCGAGGACGTCACCGCCGTCCGGGGCGAGGCCCTGCGGCGGCTGCGGCGCCGGGTCCAGCTCGTCTACCAGAACCCCTACACCTCGCTGCATCCCCGCTTCACGGTCGAGGACCTGCTGACCGAGCCGATGCGCAATCACGGAGTGGGCGACCCGGCCGGCCGGGCGGCGACCGTACGCGCGCTGCTGGACGACGTCGCCCTGCCCGCCTCGCTCGCCCGGCGCCGGGCCGGGGAGCTGTCCGGCGGCCAGCGGCAGCGCGTCGCCATCGCCCGCGCCCTGTCCCTGAACCCGGACCTGCTGGTGTGCGACGAGCCGGTCTCCGCCCTCGACGTGACCGTGCAGGCCCAGATCCTGGAGCTCTTGGCCAGGCTGCAGCGCGAGCGTGGTCTGAGCTACCTGTTCATCTCCCACGACCTGGCCGTCGTACGCCAGGTCAGTCACAGGATCGCGGTCATGCGCGGCGGCCGGATCGTCGAGCAGGGCGACACGGAGCAGGTCTTCAGCAGCCCGCGGCACCCCTACACCAGGGAGTTGCTCGCCGCGATTCCCGGTTTACGGACACAGACGGAGGAACCCCAATGGAGTTAGGTCTCATCACCTTCGGCAGCCTGCTGCCGGACCCGCACACGGGCGCACGGCTGTCCCCGCGAGAACGGCTGCGCGACGTCGTACGGGCCGCGGTCGCCGCCGAGGAGCTCGGCTTCGCCTGGTACACGGTGGGGGAGCACCACTTCGGCGAGCGCGACGTGATCCCTTCGCCCGTCGTGGTCCTGGCCGCGATCGCCGAGCGCACCTCCTCCATCCGGCTCGCGACCGGAACCACCCTGGTGGCCAACCGGGATCCGGTGCTCGTCGCCGAGGACTACGCCCTCCTCGACCTGCTCTCCGGCGGCCGTCTGGAACTCATCGCCGGGGGCTCGTTCTTTCCCGAGCCCTACGCGGTCTTCGGCCAGGAGCCGGAGAGCAAGGCCGCGCGCAAGCGGGAGAACGTCGAGCTGCTCCTGCGGCTGTGGACCGAGGACCGGGTGAGCTGGACGGGCCGGTTCCGGCCCCCGTTGCACGAGGTCCGCCTGCAGCCCCGCCTGCTGCAGGAGCGGCCGCCACTGTGGATCAGCGGCGGGACCGGGCTGGAGTCCGTGCATCTCGCGGTGGACAACGGGCTGCCGATGGTGATCGGCACCACCGCCCGTCCGCCCGCCGACTTCGTGCCCGTGTTCGACGCCTACCGCGCGCTGTGGCGCGAGCGGGGCCGTACGGAGACGCCCGGCCGGCTCGGCGCCGCCAGCCACGCCTTCGTCGCCAGGACCTCGCAACAGGCGCGGGGGCTCTGGCGCGACCACATCGCCAACTACCTCAGCGCGCCGCACGCACACCGCCGCTTGGAGTTCGACGAGTACGTGGGGGAGGACGGGCCCGCTCTGTGCGGCAGCCCGTCGGAGGTGGTCGACAAGCTGGGACGGCTGCGCGAGGCGTGGGGGCACGACCTGCACCTGCTGGCCGTCGACCTGGGCGGCATCCCCTACGCCGAGGTGCAGCGGGCCACGGAGCTGATCGCCTCCGAGGTCCTCCCGCAGGTCGCGGAGGCGCCGGAGGCCGCGCGTGCTTGACGACGACGTACGGGAGCTGGCCATGGCCCGCACGCTCGCGCTGTTCACCACGCTCATGCCGGGCGGGGAGCCGCAGAGCAGCCTGGTCTGGCCGCACGCCGACCGGGAACACCTGCTGGTCGGCACCAACACCACGCGGCAGAAGTACCGCAACGTCGTCGCGGACCCGCGCGTCGGCCTGCTGCTCCTCGACTCCGCCAACCCGCGCCGCTACATCGAGGTGCGCGCCGTCGTCGTCGCCGTCGAGAACGGCGAGAGCGCCCTGCGCCTGGCGCGCACCACGTTCGAGAAGTGGACGGGCGATCCCACGCCACGGGCCGCCGAAGGAGAGCGCGTGCTGTTGCGGCTCCGACCGAACCACATCCACAGGAAGGACTGAGTGGTGCCTGCACCCGTCTCCATCCCGCCCCTGGTCGACGCCGCGTGGGTCGAGAGCCACCCGGAGGTCGTGCCGGCGGACGTGCGCTGGTATCTCGACGGCCGCAGCGGCCGTGAGGCCTACCTCCGGGGTCACCTCCCGGGCGCCGTCTGGGTCGACGTCGACACCGTGCTGTCCGGCCCGCCCACCCGGGCCGGGGGCCGGCATCCCATCCCGTCCGCCGAGGACTTCGCCCGCGCGCTCGGCGGCCTCGGCATCGGCGAGGACGACGTTGTCGTCGCCTACGACGACAACGGCGGCGCCTACGCCGCGCGGCTGGTGTGGCTGCTGCGCCGCCTCGGTTTCCCGGCGGCCCTGCTCGACGGCGGCCTGACCGGGTGGACCCCGCTGGAGCGCGGCGAGGTGATCCGGCCCCCGGTCACCCGGAGGGCCGTGCCGTGGCCGGAGGGGATGTTCCTGTCCGCCGGTCAGGTGGAGCGCATGGCCTCCTCCGGGTCCGGGGTGGTGCTCGACGCCCGCGCGCCGGGCCGCTACGCGGGCGTCGACGTGCTGCCCGGTGAGCCCCGCGCGGGCCACGTCCCCGGCGCGGTCAGCGCTCCCTGGACGGGGAACCTGACGGCGGACGGCGTCTTCCTGCCGCCGGAGCGCCTTCGGCTGCGCTACCGGAAGCTCGGTGTGGACGGCGACACCGAGGTGGCCGTCTACTGCGGCAGCGGCGTGACCGCCTGCCATGACCTGCTGGCGCTCGAACTCATCGGCGCGGGCGCGGCAGCGCTTTACCCGGGCTCCTGGTCCGCCTGGTCGGCGGACCCGCGGCGTCCCGTCGCACGCGGGGACCGGCCGTGGCCGCACGACCAGGAGGAGGCACGGGCATGAGTGCGCACCACCGGCTGCGCTTCGGCGCGGGAGGGGCCGTCGGCGGCCTGTCGGCAGGCCAGACGCTCGACCTCGCGCAGAGCGCCGACGAGCTGGGCTACGACCTGTTCACCTTGAGCGACCACCTGCACGGGGGCCGTCCCAGCCTGGAGCCGCTGACCGCGCTGTCCTGGATTGCCGCCCGCACCAGGACCATCGAGGTCGGCACCAACGTGCTCGGGCTGCCCTACCGCGAGCCCCCCGTCGTGGCAAAGACCGCCGAGACGGTCGACCGGCTGTCGGGCGGGCGGCTGGTTCTCGGCCTCGGGGGCGGCGGCTTCGACCACGAGTTCGCCGCGTTCGGGCTCGCCGGGCGCAGTCCGGGACAGAAGGTCGCGGCGTTGCGCGAGGCGATCGGGATCATCCGCGGGCTGTGGACGGGGGAGCCGGTCTCGTTCGACGGCGACCACTACACGGTCCGGGACGCGGTCATCGCCCCGGCCGCCCGGCGGCCCATCCCGATCTGGCTCGGCTCCTACGGCCCGCGCTCGCTTGCGCTCACCGGGGAGCTGGCCGACGGATGGCTGCCCTCGCTCGGGCGGATCTCCCTGGCTCAGGCCGTCGCCATGCGCCGCGCCGTACGCCGGGCGGCGCGGGACGCCGGGCGCGACCCCGACTCGATCACGTGCGCCTGCAACGTCCGGGTCCTCGTCGATCCCTCCAGGCCGCCGACCCCGGAGTTCGTCACCGGCGGCGTCTCCGCGGTGGTGGACCAGCTCACCGGCATCGTCGCGGCGGGCTTCACCTCCCTGCTGCTCGCCCTGCCGAGCGTGCGTGAGCAGGAGTTCTTCGCCCGGGAGATCATCCCGCAGGTGCGCGAGCGGGCCGCGGAACTCGGCCCAGGACCCGTCGACTCCGACCTCGCCGGCACCGAGACGGCGCCCGGGGAGGGCCGCACGAGGTAGGAGATCGTGCTCGCGTGAGCGGAAGCGGCCGGCGTGCCCGTGCGGGGCACGCCGGCCTTTCGCATTCCGGCGTGCCCCGCTTTCGCATTCCGGCGGCACCGAGGCCCCCGACGTCGAGATCGTCTCGATACGCGAGACATGGTTGCTAAACCGACAATGCATGTAGGAAATTAAGGATATGTCCGGATCTGTCGCCCTGACTGTCCGCCGCGTGGTCGACTACATGCGCGTGACCAGCAACCGCTGTCGCTGACGGCCGTCGCGTCACCGAACCATCGCACCACCGCGGCGTCCGGCAGCCGCATGTCCCGGCCGGGCCGGTCCCGTCCGGCTCCCGGCCCCCCTTCCCCACCCCGAACGAGGCTCGCGCCCGCCGACACGTCCGGACGACGACGTCCCGGCGCCGCCGGGCCGGCCTCGACTGCTCTGCCCTGCCCTGCGGCTTTTGCCTGATCGGGGCGACCACTACTCCGTGACACCGGAGAGGCCCGGGCCGTACACGGCTGCCCGGCCTCCGACACGAAAGATGACACATGTCTGGTTCTACGTCTTCGCTTCGGCATGCGACCGCGGACATCGAGGAGCTGCGCGAGCGGTTCCGCCCGGTCTTCGAGAAGATCGCCGAAGGCAACCTGGAACGCGAGAAGGGGCGGGTCTTCCCCTACGAGCAGGTCAGGTGGCTGATCGACGCGCGTTTCGGCGCCGTCCGCATCCCCCGCGAGCTCGGCGGTTTCGGCGCGTCGCTGTGGCAGACCTTCGACCTCCTGCGTGAGCTCGGCGCCGCCGACCCGAACGTCGCCCATGTGTGGCGCAACCACCTGGCGTTCGTGGAGGACCGGCTGAACGCCGCGCGTACGGCGGCGACGGACGCGTGGATCGAGAGGTTCCTCGACGGCGAGTTCGTCGGCGGCGGGTGGACCGAGGCCAACAACGGGACGTACGCCAACATCCAGACGAAGCTCGTCCCCGAGGGCGACCACTGGCTCCTGACCGGGGCGAAGTACTACGCCACCGGCAGCCTGTACGCCGACTGGCTGGACGTGCTCGCCGTCAACCCCGAGGGGGTGCCCACCACGGCGCTGGTGAAGGCGGACCAGCCCGGCGTGAGCCTGGTGGACGACTGGAGGGGATTCGGCCAGAAGACCACGGCGAGCGGCAGCGCGAACTACTCGCGGGCGCGGGTGGAGAGCGACCACATCTTCCCCGCCACCGACCGCTTCGCCTACCAGGGGCTCTTCTACCAGACCGCGCTGCTGGCGATCCTCGCCGGGATCACGCAGGCGACGCTGCGCGACGGCATCGCGGCGCTGAAGGCCCGCAAGCGCAACTACGGGCACGGCCTCGCGCAGAGCGCCGGGGACGACCCCCAGTTGCTGCAGGTCGTCGGCAAGGTGTCGGCCGACGCGTTCGGCGCGCAGGCCGCGCTGTCGGCCTCGACCGCCACGCTGGACGCGATCGCGCACGCCCGCATCGCCGGCGACGAGGAGGCGGTGAAGCGGGCGCTTCTCGACGGGCACGTCGCCACCACGCGCGCCCAACTGGTGATCATCGACGCGGCGCTGCGGGCCACGACCGTCGTGTTCGACGCCCTGGGCTCCTCCGGTGTCTCCGAGGACCTGCTGCTCGACCGGCACTGGCGCAACGCCCGCACCCTCGCCTCGCACAACCCGCGGGTCTACAAGGAACGCATCCTGGGCGACTGGCACGTGAACGACGCCGACCCGGCCAAGGTCTACGCGATCTCCGCCGGTCAGAGCGAGTAGACGAGAGGTCCATCGATGTCCGACGTACGCACGGGTCACGTCATCCTCGGGGTCAACGTCCTGGTGCTGGGCTATCTCCCGGCCGCATGGCAGTCAGACCTCCTCCACAAGGACTCCTTCGTCGACGCCGACTACTGGAACACGATCGGCCGGGTGGCCGAGCGGGCCACCCTGGACGCCGTCTTCCTGGCCGACGCGCCGGCGCTCGGGAATCCGTCCTACGACGCCAACGCCGGCCGCCTGGAGCCGACGGTCAACTGGAGTCACGTCGCCGCGGCGACCGAGCGCGTCGGCCTGATCGCCACCGCCTCGACCACCCTGAACGATCCCTTCGACCTGGCCCAGCGGCTGCTGTCCCTCGACTACCTGTCCGGCGGGCGGGCCGGATGGAACATCGTCACGACGCGCGACGCGTCGGCCGCCCGCAACTTCGGCCTCCCGGAGATCCCCGCGCGGGACGACAGGTACGACCGGGCGGCGGAGTTCGTCGACCTCGTCCTCGCGCTGTGGGAGTCGGCGCGGACCGGCGAGGAGGTGCGCCACCACGGCGAGTTCTTCGACCTCGAGGGACGGCTCCGGGTGCCCCCGTCCAAGCAGGGCCACCCGGTGCTGCTCCAGGCCGGCGGCTCGCCCAAGGGGCGGGCGCTCGCCGGCACGCGGGCCGAAGGGGTGTTCGCCGCCGAGCTCACCAAGGAGGGGGCGATCACGCACTACCGCGAGGTGAAGCGGTACGCCGCCGACGCGGGCCGCTCGCCCGACTCCGTCAAGATCCTGCCCGGCCTCCTGCTCAGTCTCGGCAGCACCGAGGAGGAGGCCAGGCGCCGCAGCGACGAGCTCCACGACCTCGGCCCGGCGTCCTACTCCGTCCAGTGGCTCTCGCAGGCGATCGGATACGACGTCTCGCGGCTCGACCTCGACGCGAAGTTCCCCGAAGAGGTGCTCGCCGCGATCGTCGATCCCGCCTCCTCGGGAGGCAGCATCGGCTTCCGGCAGTCCATCCACGAGCAGATCCGCGCGACCGATCCGACCGTACGCGAGTACCTGCGGCAGACCAGGTACACCGGGTCGGGGCACAGCGGGTTCGTCGGCACGCCCGAGCAGCTCGTGGACCACATCGAGGACTGGTATCGATCCGGCGCGGTCGACGGGTTCAACCTCCAGCCCGACGTCCTCGCCGACGGCCTCGAAGTGATCGCCGACGAAGTCGTCCCGCTCCTGCGCAAGCGCGGCCTCTTCCGGCACGAATACACGACCGACACTCTCCGCGGGCATTTCCGGGCCGCCTCGGCCTGAGCCTCGCCATCCACGACCACATGCCGGCACTCGACCTCATCGGCACATCACCAGAAAGACCCGCACATGGGTGACAGCACCACCACCGAAACATCCACCTATCTGGCCATCGGGCTCGGGGGAGACCACCTGGCCGAGTTGATCGCGGATCCCCGGCAGGCCTCACTGCTCGACGGCACGGGGGCGGCGTTCGTCGTCGCCGGCATCGACAGGATCGACGGCTCGGCGCCCGCCGGCGTGACCGTGGAGCCCACTGTCGCCGCCGCGTTCCTCGCCGCGCACGCCCCGGGAACGGCGTTCCTGGCGGCGGCCGCTCCGCACCGGGACCACCCGTACAACCTGGCGCGCCGGGTCGCCTCCCTCGACCACCTGTCCGGGGGCAGGTCCGGCCTGATCCTCGGCGTCCGCGACGGCCACGCGCCGGGGGACACGGCCTGGGGAGGCGCCGGGCTGACCGAGGGCGCGCCCCTGGGCGTCGGCACCACCCGCGACGTGGCCGTCGCCGTCCAGAAGCTCTGGCAGAGCTGGCCGCGGGAGTCGATCGTCGCCGACCGCGAGAGCCGGATCTTCGCGCGGGCCGAGCAGATCGTGCACGTCGACCACCGCGGGGTGTTCGACATCGCCGGGCCGCTCACCGTGCCGTCGACCGCGCAGGGCTCTCCCGTCCTGGCCTGGTACGCGGACTCCGTCCCCGCGGTGGCGGCGGCGGGGGAGGTGGCCGACCTGGTCGTTCTCGCGAGCGGCGACCCGGACCTGCCCGGCCCGGACCTGCCCGGCCCGGACCTGCCCAGCGCGGAACTGATCGGGCAGGCCGTCGCCGCGCTCGACGCGGCCCCGTCGTCCCGGTTCGCCGGGGACGGCCGCCGTCCGCTGCTGTTCGTCCAGGTGGTGGTAACCCGCGGGCGCGACGCCGCCGGCCTCGTCGCGCGGGCCGAGTCGTTGGCCGCCCGCCGGGGAGTTGACGGCATCCTCCTGCGGCCGGACGCGGACGTGGACGCCTCGGTCGTCCGTGACATCGGCGCGCGCCTCGCCGGCCTTGGCGTCGTGCGCGCATCGGAGGGGCCGACGCTGCGCGACCGTCTGGCACTGCCGAAGCCCGCCCGTCTTCTCGCCGGCGCCCGCCCGGTCTTCCCGGCCCCCGAGTCTCAGCCCGCGCCCCAGCCCGCGCTCTAGCCGGCGCTCGAAAGGAACGTCATGAAACTCGTCAAGCACGCCAGATCGGCGGTCGTGGGCGCGGTCGCACTCCTGAGCGTCCTGGCTCTGGCGGCCTGCGGCGGCGCGAACGGCGGAACCGCCGCCGGAGGGCCGCAGGGGAGCGGGACGCCCAAGGCGGGCGGCACGCTTGTGAGCGGCCTGTATCTCGAACCTCTCGCGCTCGACCCGCACCGGCAGGGCTACTGGGAGACCTACCGCGTGTCGAGCAACATCTTCGAGGGCCTGGTCAAGGAGGACCTGTCCGACGCGAAGGGGCCGACGAAGCTCCTCCCGGCCCTCGCCACGGAGTGGAAGGCGTCCGACGGCGGCAAGAAGTGGACCTTCACCCTGCGTGGCGGGGTCAAGTTCCACGACGGCACGGACTTCACCGCGGAGTCCGTGGACAAGAACGTCCGCCGGATCTCCGACCCGGGCTACAAGTTCTACGACAAGACGAGCGCGGCCAGGCTCGCGGCCTGGTTCGGCGACCTCGTGAAGGGCCGGGTCGTCGACGACCACACCTACGAGTTCGAGTTCTCCAAGCCCTTCCTCGGGTTGCCGAGGATCCTCGCCCAGTCGATGAGCACCCTCACCATCGGCAATCCGGCGACCTGGGAGAAGTACGGCAACGACGGAGCCGCCGACCACCCCAGCGGCACCGGGCCGTACACGTTCGTCTCCCGGACGATCGGGGACAGGATCGTGCTGAAGAGGAACCCGGACTACTGGGGCCCCAAGCCCTACCTGGACGAGCTGGTCTTCCGCGTCATCCCGAACAACCAGACGCGGCTGGCGACGCTGCTCAGCGGCGAGGCCGACATCGTCAGCTACGTCCAGCCCGAGGACGTGAGCACGCTGGAGTCCCGGGGCTTCCAGGTGCCGGAGGGGCACGGCGCGGCCTTCCTCTACTTCACCTTCAACTTCAAGAACAAGGCCTTCCAGGACAAGCGCGTGCGGCAGGCGGTCATCCAGGGCATCGACCGCGACCAGCTCGCGAAGGAGGTGTACAACGGCAACGCGATCCCGCTGCACTCCCTGGAGCCGCCGGGCAACGAGGCCTACGATCCGGAGGCGCGTGACTTCGACTACGACCCCGAGGCGGCCAAGGCCCTGCTGAAGGAGGCCGGCTACGGCGAGGGCGGGCTGAGCTTCACCATCGTCGCCGACGTCGCCAACCAGAACCTGGCCGAGTGGCTGCAGAGCCGGCTCAAGGGCATCGGGGTGAACGTCAAGGTCGTCACCCTCGACCGCCCGAGTTACGTCGCCCGCGCGTTCGGCAAGCCGGAGCCGGACGACGGCCTGAGCATCGACGAGTACGGCGGCAGCTACGCCGAGTGGCTCTACCAGGTCTACTACACGAACATCGCGGTCAAGGGACTCGTCCCTGCGGACTTCCCCGAGATCACCAAGGCCCTGGACAAGGCGCGGTACGCCACGGACCAGGACAAGCGGATCGAGCTGTGGAAGGAGGCCGACAAGAAGGCCCGCGACGCCGCGATCGCCATTCCGGCGGTGTCGCTGACCAGGTACTACGCCCTGGGCCCGAACGTGCGGGGCTTCGTGTACGCGGCCACCAACTGGTATGACCTGACCAAGGTCTGGCTGGCGGGCTGAGGCCCGATCACGGCGATGGGAACCGTCAAGCACATCCTGTGGCGATCGCTGAACATCGTCCCGGTGCTCCTCGTGGTGTCGGCCCTGACCTTCCTGGTCGGCCGGCTGACACCCGGGGACCCCATCGAGGCGCAGTTCGCGCGGGACCACACACCGGAGCAGGTCGAGGCCATCCGCGCGTCGTACGGCCTCACCCTCCCCCTGTGGCAGCAGTACGTGAAGTGGGTGAAGGACCTGTTCACGGCGGGCGGCGGGATGTCGATCGCGCAGAACCAGCCGGTCTTCGACATCCTCCTGCCGAACTTCGCCAACACCCTGATCCTGACCGCGGCCGGCGTCGTGATCTGCGCCGTCCTGGGCGTCGTCATCGGCGTGGTCGCCGGGACCAACCACCGCGGGTTCCTGGACCGCTTCGCGATGCTGTTCGTCCAGACCGGCAGCAACCTGTCGGTCTACTGGTTCGGGCTGATCCTCATCTGGATCTTCTCCCTGCGGCTGGGCTGGCTCCCGGTGAGCGGCATGGAGTCGAGGAACGGCGGCGGCTTCGGCGACCTGCTGGCCCATCTGGTGCTGCCGGGCCTGTCGGCCGCGTTGATCTCGACGCTCGTGCTCGCCAGGTTCACCCGGCTCGGCATCATCCAGGAGTCGCACAGCGACTACGTCCGCACGTTCGCCTCCCAGGGGGTGCCGCGCCGGCGGCTCGTCGCCAAGCACATCGGGCGCAACATCCTCCCGGCCGTGGTGAACATCATCGGCCTGGAGATCGGCACCCTCATCACGGGCGTGATCTTCGTGGAGAGCGTGTTCAACTGGCCCGGCATCGGCACCCAGCTCGTGAACGCGGTCAACGGGAAGGACTACCCGCTCATCCAGGGCGGCGTGATCCTCGTGGCGCTCTGCTATCTCCTGGTCAACCTGCTCACCGACATCACGGTGGACGCTCTCAACCCACGGCTGAGGAGGTAGGCCCGCAGTGGTTCTCACGGCAACTCCCGGCACCCGGTCGCCGAACCCGCTCAAGGGGCCGGCGCCGCGCCGGCGACGCTCCCGGCTGCGCGTGAACGCGCAGGTGGCGGTCGCGCTGCTCGTCATCGCCGGCTTCGTCCTCGTCGGCCTGCTCGCCCCCGTGCTGGCGCCGTACGACCCCGACCTGGCGGACGGCGGCGTCAAATACCTGGGGGTCGGCGCGCCAGGGCATCTCCTGGGCACCGACGAGCTGGGCCGGGACATCCTCAGCCGGCTGATCTGGGGAGGGCGCACCTCGCTGGTCGTCGCGCTCGCGGCGTCGCTGTCGTCGACCGTCGCCGGCAGCGTGCTCGCACTCGTCGCCGGCTTCTCGGGCGACCGGACCGCCGGCCTGATCATGCGGACGGTGGACGTCATGTTCGCCTTCCCGGTGATCATCATCGCGCTGGTCCTCGCGGTGATCCTCGGCCCGGGCACGCCCGTGGTCGTCCTGTCGATCGTGTTCTCCGCCGTCCCGTACGTCACCCGGGTGGTCTTCGCGGAGGTGAAGCTCCAGCGGGGCCGCGAGTACGTCGAGGCCGCGAGGTCCCTCGGCGCGGGGTTCTTCTCGATCCTGTTCCGCGAGGTGCTGCCGAACGTGCTCGCCCAGATCGTGGTGTACGGCACCGGCCTCGTCGGCGGAATGATCGTCTTCTCCTCCAGTCTCAGCGCGCTGGGCATCGGCGTACAGCCGCCGACGGCGGACTGGGGCCGGATGATCTCCGAGGGCGCCAAGGTCATCATCAGCGGGAACGTGTACCCCGCGCTGCTGCCGGGGCTCGTGGTCCTCGTCGTGGCCCTGGCCTTCAACTGGCTCGGGGACGGCCTGCGCGACGTCTTCGACCCCCGCAGAAGGAGGGCAGGACGATGACCGGCGCACTGCTGAGCGTGCGGGACCTGTCGGTCCGGTTCGGCCGCGGAGCGGCGGCCGAGCGTGTGGTGGACGAGGTCACCTTCGACGTCGGGCCCGGCGAGACGTTCGCGATCGTCGGAGAGTCCGGCGCCGGGAAGAGCCTGACGGCCTCGGCGATCCTGGGCCTGCTGCCGGACGACGCCGTGGTGACGTCGGGGTCGATCTCCCTCAACGGCGAGGAGGTGCTCACCGCCGCCCGGTCGTCGGTCACCAGGTTCCGCGGTTCGAAGATCGGCATGATCTTCCAGAACCCCCTCGCCTCTCTCGACCCGTCGTTCCGGATCGGCAACCAGCTGAAGGAGATCATCGGGCTGCACCGCCCGGCCGCGGGGAAGCGGGAGCGGCACGAGATCGCCGAGACGTGGCTGCGCAATGTGGG
The DNA here is from genome assembly GCF_006874435.1 of Microbispora sp. KK1-11. Lineage (NCBI taxonomy): Bacteria > Bacillati > Actinomycetota > Actinomycetes > Streptosporangiales > Streptosporangiaceae > Microbispora > Microbispora sp. KK1-11. The sequence goes on from NZ_VIRJ01000009.1 coordinate 58,790, forward strand.
GATCGACGACGCGGCCCGGGTGCTGTCCGCCTATCCCCACGAGCTCAGCGGCGGAATGCGGCAGCGCGTGATGATCGCTCTCGCGAGCCTGTCCGGTCCGGCCCTGCTGATCGCCGACGAGCCGACCACCGCGCTCGACGCGGTCGTGCAGAAGCAGATCCTCGATCTGCTCACGAGCGTGACCGAAGGGACGGGCGGCTCGCTGCTGCTCATCACCCACGACTTCGGAGTGGTCTCGTACGCCGCCGACCGCGTCGCGGTGATGAAGGACGGCCGGATCGTCGAGCAGGACCGGCGCGACCGCGTGCTCACCGCGCCGGCCGACGCCTACACCCGGTCGCTGATCCGGGCGGTCCCGGAGATCGGGGCACGGTTCCGGCTGGCCGAGCGCGGTCTGCCCCGTCGCCTCGGCCCGGCCGGCGCAGACGGCACGGCGGTCACGGCTGCCGGGCCCCGCGACGACGACCGCGCCGACGACCGCGACGCCCGGCCCGCCCGGCCCCCGCTGGTGACGTTGCGGAACGTGAGCAAGGAGTTCGTGGTCGGCGGCCTGGGCACCGGGCAGCGCAAGCGGCGCTTCACGGCCGTCGGCGACGTGTCGCTGCACATCGAGCGGGGCGAGGTCTTCGGTCTCATCGGGGAGTCCGGCTCCGGCAAGTCGACGCTGTCGCGGCTGATCGGCGGCCTGCTGCGGGCGGACGCGGGTGAGATCGTCTTCGACGGCCGGGACATCGCGCGGCTGCCGAAGGCGGAGCTGCGGCGGCTGCGGCCGCGGTTCCAGTTCGTGTTCCAGGACGCGACGAGCTCCCTGAACCCCCGGGTGCCCGTCGGCGAACAGATCAGCCGCCCGCTCCTGCGTTTCGGCAAGGCCGCCTCACGCGCCGCGGGCCGGGCCAGGGCGGCCGAGGCGCTCGACCTCGTCGGGCTCCCGTCCTCCTACCTGCACCGCTATCCGCACGAGCTGTCCGGCGGGCAGCGGCAGCGGATCGGCATCGCCCGCGCGCTCGCGCTGGAGCCGGACCTGCTGATCCTCGACGAGCCGACGTCGGCGCTGGACGTGTCCACGCAGGCGAACATCCTCAACCTGCTGCTGGACCTGAGGGAAGAGCTCGATCTCACCTACCTGTTCATCGGCCACAACCTGGCGGTCGTCGAGTTCCTGTGCGACCGCGTCGGGGTCCTGGAGCAGGGAGTCCTCCTCGAGACCTTCCGCGCCGGTGAGCTGTCCGCCGCGGGCCGTCACCCGGTGACCAGGGCGCTGCTCGACGCGGTGCTTCCGATGAGATTCACAGACGAGTCAGGCACACGCGGCCACGAGGCCGCGGGAAAGGCAGACCGATGACCGAGACGTTGCGGGGCCCGGCGGTGGACGGCGGGCTGTTCCGGCGGGCGCTGGCGGCGCACGCGGCCGGAGTGGTGATCGTCACGGCGCAGAACGAGGGGGTCCCGGCGGGGCTGACGGCGACGTCGTTCTCCTCGGTCAGCCTCGCGCCGCCGCTGGTCTCCTTCTACGTGGACCAGGGCTCCAGCACCTGGCCGTCGATGCGGCCGGCCGACCACTTCGCCGTGAACGTGCTGGCCGGCGACCAGAGCGAGCTGGCGGCCAGGTTCGCGCGCAAGGGCGCCGACCGCTTCGCCCCGCCCACCCTGTGGCGTCCCGGAGCGTTCGGGGCGCCCCTGCTCGCCGACGCGTCGGCGCACCTGATCTGCCGGCCCCACTCGGCGACCGACATCGGTGACCACGTGCTGGTGGTGGGCCTGGTCATCGAGGCGACGGTGCACGGCGCCGACGGTCCGCTGCTGTATCACCAGGGCCGGTTCGGCGGTTTCGTCCCGCACGACTGATCACCAGGTCTCTTGCGTCGAATGCCGGATTCTGCTAATTTCCTACTATGTCTGTAGGGAAAGTCCTGATTGTGCGGCACTACGTCGACCTCGCTCGGCTCGCCGCCAGCCTCTGTCGCCAGTCCTGACCTCTCCCGCCCCCGCCGGGCGACGGCGCCCGGCGGCGCGTTCCCTACGCCCTCTCGCGGCACCGCCCGTCCTCGACGGCTGCCCGCGCCTCTTGCCCCTGTCTTCCGCCGCGGTGTGAGACCGCCCGGCCGCTCGCCCCGGCGTAAGCGCCGTGACCCGCGTTCTGATCCGCGCTCTGATCCGCGCTCTGACCCGCGCTCTGACCCGCACGGTGCCCCGCAGCGCGCCGGCTCTCCGCGTACGGCACCGCCGCCCTGCCTCCCCACGCACGACCGCAAGGAACCCCATGAGTCTCATCGACCAGATACGCCCGCGTTCCGGCTCGGGCCGCTTCAAGGAATGGCGCGAGGCGGCCCTCAAGACGGCCGACCTGCTGCGCGCCGACGCCGCCTCGCGCGACATCGCCGGCGCCGACCCCGTCGCCGAGGTCGACCTGCTGCGCAGGTCCGGCCTGCTCGCCGTCCACATCCCCGAGGAGCTGGGCGGGGGCGGCGCGACCTACGAGGAGGTCCTCAGGATCGTGCGCGTCCTCGCCGCGGCCGACACCTCGATCGCCCAGCTCGCGGCCTTCCACTTCCTGGGCAGCCGGGCCGGGCTCGACAGCGGGCGCGCGCTCGCCGAGCGCTGGGCGAAGAGCGTCGTCGAGGAGGGCCGGTTCGTGGCGGCCGTCGCCCAGGCCGCGTACGAGCCTCTGGTCGTGGCCACGCCGGACGGCGACGGCTTCCTGCTGACCGGCTCCAAGCCGTTCACCAGCGGCGCGGCGGTGGCGGACACGCTGATCGTCTGGGTGCGGTTCGGCGAGGGCGCGGTGGTCGGCGGCGTGGACGTGTCGGGGCTCGTCGGCCGGTTCGCGGTCCGCTCGCCGGCCGAGGGCATCGAGTTCCACGGCGACTGGGACAACTTCGGCCAGCGGCTGACGGTCAGCGGCGGCACGACCCTCCGCGACGTCCGCGTGACCGCCGACGACCTGCTCGGCTACACGCACCCGGACACCCCTCCGACGCCCCAGGAGACGCTCCAGGTCCCGCAGGGCCAGCTCGCCTACGGCAACCTCTACCTGGGCACGGCCCTCGGCGCACTCCAGGAGGCGCTGGAGTACACCCGGACCAGGTCCCGGCCGTGGCTCACCTCCGGCGCCGCCGCGGCGAGCGAGGATCCCCTCGTCGTCGAGCGGTACGGCCGGCTGTGGGTCCTGGCCGAGTCGGCGGTGGCGCTCGCCGACAAGGCGGGGGAGCTGCTCCAGGCGGCGATCGACCGGGGCGGCGACCTCACAGAAGAGGAGCGCGGCCGGGCGGCCGTGGCCGCCTACCAGTCCAAGGTCCACTCGACCGAGGTGGCGCTCGAGGTCACCTCGCGGATCTTCGAGCTGACCGGGGCCCGCTCGACCGCCCGCGCGTACGGGCTGGACCGCCACTGGCGCAACGTACGGACGCACACGCTGCACGACCCCGCCCACTACAAGCTGCTGGAAATCGGCCACTTCGCCCTCAACGGCCGGTCGCCCGAGCCGACCTACTACTCGTGACGGCGCGGAACGGAACGACGGAGAAAATGAGCCACGACCCCAAGCGCCCCATCCGCATCCACTGGTATCTGCCCACCAACGGCGACAACCGCGACATCGTCGGCTCGGGCGACCGCTCGGAGAAGACGCTCGGCGCCGTCGCCGGCGGCTTCCGGACGCCGAGCGTCGACTACCTCGGCCAGATCGCCCGGTCGGCCGAGCAGCTCGGCTACGAGGCCGTGCTCACCCCCACCGGTCTGTGGTGCGAGGACGCGTGGATCACCACGGCCGCGCTGACACAGGTGACGAGACGGCTGAAGTTCCTGGTCGCGTTCCGGCCCGGACTGGTCTCGCCCACCCTCGCCGCGCACCAGGCCGCCACGTTCCAGCGCGTCTCCGGCGGCCGCCTGCTGCTCAACGTCGTGACCGGCGGGGACTCCGCCGAGCAGCGGCGTTTCGGCGACCACCTGGACCACGACCAGCGCTACGCCCGCACCGACGAGTTCCTCGCCGTGCTGCGCGGGGTCACCGGCCTGCCGCCGGGCGAGACGTTCAGCTTCGCGGGCGAGCACTTCCAGATCGAGGACGCGCGCGTCGACGCCGGGCCATGGGGACGCCCGGAGATCTTCTTCGGCGGCGCGAGCCCGGCCGCTGAGCGGGTGGCGGCCCGGCAGGCCGACGTCTACCTCGCCTGGGGCGAACGGCCCGACCAGATCGCCGAGCGTCTCGAGCGGATGCGGAAACTCGCCGCGGCCGAGGGACGCGAGCTGCGCTTCGGCGTCCGGCTGCACGTCATCAGCAGGGACACCTCCGCGCAGGCGTGGGCGGAGGCCGACCGGCTGCTGTCCAGGATCACCCCCGAGCGGATCGCCGCGCTGCGGAAGGACTTCGCCACCAGCGAGTCGGTGGGCCAGCGGCGCATGTTCGAACTCCACGGCGGCGACCCGGGCAGGCTCGAGGTCTACCCGAACCTGTGGGCCGGCTACGGCCTGGTGCGCGGCGGCGCGGGCACCGCCCTGGTCGGCAGCCACGAGGAGGTCGCCGACCGCATCGAGGAGTACCACGCGCTCGGCCTGGACCACTTCATCCTCTCCGGCCAGCCCCACCTGGAGGAGGCGTACTGGTTCGCCGAGGGCGCCGGCGCCGTGCTCCGGTCCCGGGGACTGCTGGCGTCCCCGACGGCGGACGACCCCGCCGGCCCGGCCAGCTGAGACATCCGTGCGAAAAGAGAACCATCGTGAACAAGACGCCCCGCGAACGCCGGCCGCTCCTCTCCCTGCTCGCCGCGTCCGCGTGCGCCGCTCTGCTGGCCGCCTGCGCCGGCCCGGTTCCACCGGAAAACAGCGGCACGAACGGCGGCGCGAGTGACGTGGCCGGGGCCCCCGCCGCCGGCGGCACGCTGCGCATCGCGTCGCTGCAGTCCGACCTGGACGCGCTCGATCCCCTCACCGGTTACAGCACCGACTCCTGGGAGATCATCCGCGCGCTCACCCGCCAGCTCGTCACCTACCCGGGCAGCGCCAAGGACATCAAGGACGACACCACGCTCGTGCCCGACCTGGCCAAGTCGTGGGACGTGAGCAAGGACGGCAAGACCTACACGTTCCACCTGCGCGACGGCATCAGATATTCGGGCTCGTCCACCCGCGAGATCGTGGCCGGCGACTTCGTCTACGCGATCAAGCGGTTCTGCGACCCGAACAAGCAGGTCGCCGCCATCAACTACTTCCAGCTCGCCTTCTCCGGCTTCCGCGGCTACTGCGAGAAGTTCGCCAAGGTGCCCCCGGGAGATCCGGCCGAATCGAAGGCGTTCATCGACAGCCACGACATCCCGGGCGTCTCCGCGCCCGACGACAAGACGCTGGTGCTGCGCTCGGACACGAAGAACTACGACTTCCTCAGCATCCTGTCGATGAACTTCGTGTCGCCGCTGCCGGAGGAGGTCGCCTCCAAGTACGTCGGCGACTCGCTGGAGTTCCGCAAGAACTACCCCTCCAGCGGGCCCTACCAGATCGCCTCGTACGAGCCGGGGCGCAGCCTGGTGCTGAAGAAGGTCCCCGGCTACGACCACGCGGGCGACCCGGCGCGCAAGGCGTACGTCGACGAGATCGTCGTGGACTTCACCACCAACAGCGAGGACGCGGTGGTGCAGAAGATCCAGTCCGGCGACGCCGACCTGTCGCTCTATCTCGACGTGCCGCCGCTGTCCACGATTCAGCAGTACCAGGCGAGCGACAGCCCCTACCTGCACTCCTCCGACAGTGGGGCGGCCAACTTCATCACGATCAACGCCCGCCCGGAGGCGACCTCGCCCGGCGCCGAGGCGCTGCGCAAACTCAAGGTGCGGCAGGCCCTGGCGTACGCCGTCAACAAGGCCAACCTCGTGCAGGCGCAGGGCGGCAAGATCGCGGCCAGGCCCCTGGGGCAGATCATCACCTCGACGATCCTGGGCCACCAGGACTTCGACCCGTACCCGACGCCGGGCAACGCCGGAGACCCCGCGAAGGCCAAGCAGTTGCTCGCCGAGGCCGGGTATCCGAACGGGCTCAAACTCGACGCCGTCTACCGCGTCAACGCGCAGTTCGAGACGATCGCCGTCACGCTCAAGGCCGACCTCGCGAAGGCCGGGATCGAGCTGAACCTCATCCCCGTCCCGCCCGCACAGTCCAGCGCGTACCTGCAGGACCCGAAGAGCCGCTGGGACGTGTTCCTGAGCGCGTCCTTCGCGCCCGACTGGCAGGGGCCGAGCACGCGAATGCTGCTCGGGGGCTGGCTCGACTCCGACGCCGCGCCCTGCGGCACCGGCAACGTCCACGCCATCTGCTACGACAACCCGGAGCTGAACAAGCTGGCGGCGAAGGCGTTCCCCTCCGACGACCCGGGGCCCGTCTGGGCCGAGGCCGACAAGCTGGTCTCCGCCGACCTCCCGTGGATCCCGCTGTTCGAGAAGCGCAAGGTCGCGATCACCTCCGACCGGGTGCGCAACTGGACCTGGTCGTCGCTGGCGACCCAGGCCGACATCACCAACATCGCCGTCGGCCCGGCACGTTAGCGGGCCGTCATGACCCTGTTCTCCGTGGAGGATCTGCGCGTCACGTTCGGGCGGCGCGGACGGACGACCACCGCGGTCCGCGGCGTGTCGTTCGCCGTGGAGCCCGGCAGGACGCTGGCGCTGGTCGGCGAGTCGGGCTCCGGCAAGAGCGTCTCGCTGCTGGGCGCGACCGGGCTGCTGCCGAGCCGGGCCGAGGTGCGGGGAAGCGCCCTTTTCCGCGGCGCGGACCTCACCCGGCTGGCACCGGCCCGGTTGCGGGCGATCAGAGGCAGGCACATCGGGTTCGTCTTCCAGGACCCGCTGAGCAACCTGCACCCGCTCAAGACCATCGGCGCCCAGATCGGCGAGGCCGTCACGGCCCACGAGCGGGTGGGGCGGGCGGCGCTGCGCCGGCGGGTGCTCGACCTGCTGGGCGAGGTGGGCATCAAGGACCCGGAACGCCGGATCGACGACCACCCCCACCAGTTCTCCGGCGGCATGCGCCAGCGTGCCATGATCGCCATGGCGATCGCGCTGAACCCGGAGCTGATCATCGCCGACGAGCCGACCACGGCGCTCGACGTCACCGTGCAGGCGTCGATCCTGAGACTGCTGCGGCGGCTCCAGGAGTCGCACGGCACCGCGCTGATCTTCGTCAGCCACGACCTGGCCGTGGTGTCCGACATCGCGGACGACGTCGTCGTCATGCGCGACGGCGAGGTGGTCGAGGCGGCGCCGGCGGCGGAGCTCTACGCCGCCCCCCGGCACGCGTACACGCGCGCGCTGCTCGGCGCGGCCCGGCACGGGCGGGCGCTCGTACGGGCTCCCGAGCCGCCCGAACGTGATGCGCGGAGCGCGCCGCTGCTGCGGGCGAGCGCGCTGCACATGAGTTACCGCAGGCCCGGCCGCAAGGAGTCGTTCACGGCGCTCACCGACGTGTCGTTCGACCTGCGGGAGCGCGAGATCGTCGGGCTGGTGGGGGAGTCGGGGTCGGGGAAGTCCACGATCGGCAGGATCGTGGCGGGCCTGGCCCGGCCGACCGCCGGATCGGTGTCGCTGCGCGGCGAGGTCTACAACGCGCCCGGTGACGTGCGGCTCCCGAAGAGCCTGCGCCCGGCCGTCCAGGTCGTGTTCCAGGACCCCTACGGGAGCCTCAACCCGCGGCGCACCATCGCCGCGACGCTGGCCGAGCCCTTCGTGGTCAACACCGATCTGCCGGCCGCCGAGATCCGCGCCAGAGTCGAGGCCCTGGTGGCGCGGGTGGAACTGCCCCAGTCCGTGCTGCACCGGCTCCCGGCGCAGCTGTCGGGCGGGCAGCGGCAGCGCGTGGCCATCGCCCGCGCCGTCGCTCTGGAGCCCTCGGTCGTCGTGGCCGACGAGCCGGTCTCCGCGCTCGACATCACCACGCAGACGCAGATCGTCGCCCTCATCCGGCGGCTGCGCGCGGAGCTCGGGACGTCGTTCCTGTTCATCTCCCACGACCTCGGGGTGGTCGCCGACCTGTGCGAGCGGGTCGTCGTGCTCAACCAGGGCCGGGTGGTGGAGCAGGGCCCGGTCCACCGGGTGTTCGACGACCCCCGGGATCCGTACACCCGGGCACTGCTCGACTCGATCCCGGGGCGGGTGGCCCATGCCTAGGGAGACACAGCTTGAGGTCGTTGTCGCCGAGGCGTACGCCGAGGAGGAGGCCGTACGCCGGTTCCCGGTGCTGCGGGCGATCCTCGCCGAGCGCTCCGCCAGGACCGGGCTGATCCTGGTCGGCGTGGTCGTGCTGGCGGCGCTGCTCGCGCCGGTCGCGGCGGCGCTCACCGGGCACGGCCCCGACCAGCAGTTCCGGTCGGAGGCCCTGGCCGAGAACGGGCTGCCGACCGGTCCGAACGCGCACTTCCTGCTCGGCGCGGACGGGAACGGCCGCGACGTGCTGATCCGGACGCTGTACGGCGCGCGCATCTCCCTGCTGGTGGGAATCCCGGCGACCACCCTCGCCCTCGTCGCCGGCACGGCCGTCGGCCTGGTCGCCGGATTCTTCCCGGGCAGGACCGACCGGCTGCTGTCCCTGGGCACCGACGTCGCGCTGTCGTTCCCGTTCGTCGTGACCGCGCTCAGCCTGGTCGCGCTCAACCGGGGCGGCGACGGAGAGCCCGTCGTCGACCCGGTGCTGCTCGTCGTGCTGGTGATCTCGCTGTTCGCCTGGACCTACTTCGCCCGGCTCACCCGCGGGCTCGTCGTCGTGCTGCGCAACCGGCCGTTCGTGGAGGCCGCGCTCTCGATCGGCGTGAGCCGCCGCCGTCTGATCGTGCGGGAGATCCTGCCCAACGTGCTTCCGGTGGTCGCGGTCTACTGGGCCGTCCAGCTTCCCGTGAACATCCTCGCCGAGGCGACGCTGTCGTTCCTCGGGGTCGGCGTCCAGGCGCCCACGGCGAGCTGGGGCAACATGATCGCGGAGGCCCAGCGGTCGTCCCTCTACCAGGTGCAGCCGTGGTTCCTGCTCGGGCCCGGCATCGCCATGTTCGTCACCGTGCTGGGGTTCAACGCGATCGGCTCCGGCATCCGCAACGTCCTCGATCCCCAGGGGTAGCCGGCGATGAGAAGGCACATCGCGGGCCACGCGGCCCGCGCCCTCGCGACCCTGCTGGCCGTGCTGGTCATCACGTTCGCGATGACCAGGGTCGCCTACCGCAACCCGGCCGCGGTGCTCGCGCCCCGCAACGCCACCCAGGAGACCCTGGACGGCATCACCCGGGCGCTGCGCCTCGACGAGCCGTGGTATCTGCAGCTCTGGCACTATCTCTACCGGGGCCCGGACATCCAGGGCGCGCCGATGGGCCTGTTCAACTGGCCGCCCGCTCTCGGGTACTCGTTCAGGCAGCAGCGGCCGGTCACCGGGCTGATCCTGTCGAAGATCCCGGTGACGCTGTCGCTGGCGCTGGGCGCGCTCGTCATCTGGATGACGCTGTCGATCCTCTTCGGCGTCGCGGCGGCCAGGAGGCCGGACTCCTGGGTGGACCGGATCCTGTCCGCGTTGTCCTACGCGGGCCTGTCCGTCCCGACGTTCCTGACCGGGATCCTGCTGTCCTACTTCCTGTACTTCACGCTCTCGACGTACGGCATCAGGTGGTTCCCGAGCAGCGGCTATGTCGGCATCACCGAGAACCCCTTCGAATGGGCCAGGCACCTCGCGCTGCCCTGGCTGACGATCGCCGTCGCCGAGATCGGGATCTTCCAGCGCGTCGTGCGGGCGAACATGCTCGACGTGCTCGGCTCCGACTACATCCGTACGGCGCGGGCCAAGGGCGTCACCGAGCGGAGGGTGCATTTCGGCCACGCGCTCAGCGCGGCGCTGAACCCGATCATCACGCTCGGCGGGCTGGAACTGGCCGCGCTGATGGGCGGGGCCATCGTGACCGAGCAGATCTTCGGCCTCGACGGCGTCGGACGGCTCGCCGTCGAGGCGGCGGTCGGCGGGGACTTCCCCGTCGTCATCGGCACCACGATCCTCGCCGCGGCGATCTTCGTGGTCTCGACGTTCGCCGTCGACGTCGTCACCCGCCTGCGCGACCCCGCCGCCCGCTGACCCCCTTGAAGGAGAAGACATGACTTTCGACGTGCGCGTGCTGAGCGGGGAGGACGACCTGCTCGCGGCGTCGGCGACGTTCCGCACCGCCCTCCTCGGCCTGCCGCCCCTGCCGGCGGGAACCGACGTCACGCAGTTCTTCGAACCCGGCCGCACCCTCGGCGCCTTCGACGGAACCGAGCTCGTCGGCACCGCGGACTCCTACGCGAGCACGCTGGTCGTGCCGGGCGGCGCGCGAATCCCGCACGCCGCGGTCACGCACGTGGGCGTGCTGCCCACGCACACCCGCAGGGGCATCGTGACGGCGCTGATGCGCCGCCAGCTCGCGGACGCCGCCGCGAGGGGTGAGATCGCGGCCACGCTGCGAGCCTCCGAGGCGGTCATCTACGAGCGCTTCGGGTACGGCATCGCCGGGTCGGCCGCCCGCCGGGAGGTGTCCCGCAGGCAGGCCGTGCTCCGCGCGACCGTGCCGCCCGGGGGCCGAGTCAGGCTGGCCGACCCCGCGTCCTCCTGGAAGACGCTCGCCCAGATCTACGAGTCCGCCGCGGCCTGGACAGGGGCGATCGGCCGGCCCGTCTCCTGGTGGCGGCAGCAGGAGCAGCGGCAGGCCGCGGACCCCGGTCCCGCCTACGTCGCCGTGCACGGGGAGGACGGATCCGAAGACGGGTTCGTCCGCTACCACCCCGCGGACACGGCGGAGTGGTTCACCAGCCGGGACCGGGCGATCGTCGTCGACGATCTCGTCGCCGCCACACCGGACGCCTACGCCGGGCTGGTCCGGTGGTTGCTCGGCCTCGACCTCGTCGACCGGATCATCCTGCCGTTCACCGCCCCGGACGACCCGCTGCCGCTGCTGCTGACCGACGACCGCGCCGTCCGTACGGTCTCCGTCCGCGACGAAACGTGGCTGCGCCTCGTCGACGTGCCCGCCGCACTGGCGCGGCGCGGCTATCGCGGCCCCGGCTCGTTCGTCCTCGCCGTCACCGACGACCTGCTGCCCGGCAACACCGGGACCTACCTGATCAGCGCCCACGGGGCCGCAAGGACCGGGGGACATGCCGATCTCTCTGGGGCCGATCTTTCTGGGGCCGATCTCTCCGTGGACGTCGCGACCCTGGCCGCCCTCTACCTGGGCGGCTCCCGCTGGTGGCAGCACGCCAAGGCAGGACGGGTGACCGTCCACAGCGACGGCGCCCTGGAGACGGCGGAGGAGCTGTTCCACACGGACTCATCGCCCTTTTCCGGCACCCTCTTCTGAGGGCTGAGCTGCGGATATGACGAGTGTCACGGGTCAGGACACGACGTGCGGCACTTATCGCCACATCGGCCGATCCGTACCGTCAAGGTCATGACGAACACGCCTTCATCGCAGCGCACTGACTGGCACATCTCCCTCCTCGGCGGCCTGAAGCGCCGGGGGCCGGGGCGGGTGCCCGCGGACACGGTCGTCCTCACTCCCGTCGGCGGCGCCGACCTCGACCTGAGCGAGGCCGAGATCGCGCCGGTCACCTCGGTGACGAAGATCTCGATCGCGGGCGGCGTGCGGCTGCGGGTGCCCGCCGACGTCACGGTGGAGGTCGAGGGCTTCAGCCTGTTCGGCGGCCGCGATGTGGAGCCGGGAACGCCGGACCCTTCCGGCCGCGTCGTCCGCGTCCGCAACTACGGCGTCTTCGGCGGCGTCGACGTCACCCGCGGCTGAGTCCTGCTTCCGGCGGTGGGGCGTCCGGTGGCGGGCGCAGGCTCAGGCGGGCCCGCCGTCCGCCAGGATGCGTTCCAGGGTGCGCCGGCCCATCCCGCTCATGACGGGGTTGGTCCCGAGGTAGTACCAGACGGCCCCCATCGCCTGCGCGAAGGCCCATGCCTTGCCCCGCTCCCACTCGAGGTCGTCACACCCCAGGTCGAGGCGGAGCACCCGGCGCGGCCCCGCCTCAAGCAGGTGCCAGGCGCTCACGAGGTCGAGAGCGGGATCGGCCGGCCCGAAGCCGCCGCCGTCGAGAATCCCGGCGAGGCGGCCGGCGGACACGAGCACGTTGCCGGGAATGAGATCACCGTGGGTCATCACGTCGGCCGCTTCGCGCGGCAGGTTCCGGAACGTCTCCCACATCCGGCGCAGCCGGGGAACGTCCAGCAGTCCCTCACTACGCTCGAAGCAGGTCTCCATCCATCCGTCGTGGGACCGGAGGTCGCCTCCCCGGCCCTTGCCGGAGAACGTGCGGCCACGCGTGCCGACCGCGCGCAGGTCGGCGATGAGATCGGCGAGATCGTGGGCGAACGCGACCGACTCGCCCGGGTCCTCGTCGGTCGCCACGGCGCCGGGCAGCCACGTCTGCACCGACCACGGAAGCGGATATCCCACGCCGGGCTCGCCGAGCGCGACCGGCTCCGGCGTGGGAAAGCGGGTGCTGCCCGCCAGTTCGCGCGCCGCCTCCGCTTCGGACTCCAGCCAGCGTCGCGTCGCGTCGACCGGCCCCGGCTGCAGGGGGAACCGGGCCGTGAAGTGATCGCCGATGCGGAAGATGGCGTTGACCGTCCCATGGGCGCCGACGGCGGTGACGGGCAGGCCCCGCCACTGCGGGAACTGCTCGTCCACCAAGGCGCGCACCGTCTCCTGTGACACCGTCAGCTGGTCGGCATGCATCTTCACGCCGGGGAGCGTTCCGCGTTCCGGCCCTCTCCCGCAACCGGTTTTCGGCCGATCGAGCCGGCTCGATCGCGCCGGTCCGGCAGGCCGGGGCGGGGAGAGGACAAATCGACGTGGAGGGCGATTCGGAAATTGTTTTTCGCCTTCCCGGCTGATTCCTTTCGACGCTGGGGCGCGGAAAAACTCAGGGCGATTTTCTGTCGCCGGCGAATTGATTCTCGGGCCGCGGCCACGGTGCCCATTCCGCTTCACGCCCGCGGGGACAGGCGGTCTCGATGCGAAGCCGGGAGAATGCCCGGCCGACGCCGGGCCCGACCGAGGCCCCTCGAGAACCTTTCTGTCGTCTGTTCACTGTCGAAATAAGTCTCACTACCGTGTCCTCCCGGCAGGGCGCCCGCGTCCTGCGTGAGAAAGGAGGACGCTACTGATGACTGGTTCCGATAACGGGTTGTACGTGGGCCGGCGGTCCGTGCTGGCCGGTGTGGCGGGCTTGCTGGGAGCGGCGGCGCTGCCCGCGGCCGCCGCGCACGCGGACCCGAAGGAGCTGCCGAACGGGGGCGCGCCGAAGGGGCGGTACCCGTCGAACTGGCCCGAGCTCGCGCCCTACGGCCTGGCGGACACGCGGCCGGACCTGTGGCCGCGCGACGACAACTCCTTCATCCTCCCGCTGGAGCTGCGCCCCCGTGACGAGGAGCTCGGCCGGGTCTGGATGCGGGACACCTACGTCAACTGCTTCGACGTCGGCGGTCGTCCGCTCTACGTCGCCACCGGCACCACCCGGGTGCCCGGGCTCGAGGCGGCCGCCCCGTGGAACGACGGCATCTTCGTGTGGACGGCCACATCCCTGCACGGGCCGTGGAAGCTGGCCGACACCACCGGCATCCGGCCGGACGCCGAGAAGGGCAAGGTGTGGTCGCCCGAGTTCGTCGGCGAGAACCGGCCCGGGCGCACGGTCGTCGCTCCGTGGCAGGAGTACTGGTACGACGACCAGTTCGGCAAGCGCGGCAACGCGTGGGCGCCCGAGGTGCACTACTTCCGCGGCAAGTGGTACATCGTCGCGTGCATGGGCGACCACTCCCAGAAGGTCGGCTCGTTCATGCTCGTGAGCGAGGGCGGGGTGGAGGGCCCGTACCGGCTCATCCAGGGCAACTACGACAAGCCCTTCGGCGACTCCTTCATCGGGGGACCGGCCTTCATCAAGCCCGGCGCCTACCACCACATCGACGGCGGCCTCTACAGCGAGGGCGACGAGGCGTGGCTCGTGCTGCACAACAACCTGTACGCGAAGTTCCGGGATGACATGGAGGACATCATCCCGACGACGAACCTGCCGAAGTTCCAGCAGACGCCCTACGCGCCCGAGCCGTATCTCGAAGGCGCGTACGTGTTCAAATACGGCGGCAAGTACTACCTCATCCACGCCGCCTGGGACCGCTCGTCGGCCAATTCCGACGGCAGCACGCGGTACGCCTACGACACGCCCGCCGCCGGCCGCGTGCAGTACCAGTACGACGCGATCATCGCCGTCGCGGACAAGTTCGAGGGGCCGTATTCCAAGCGGTGGACCCTGGGCGTCGGCGCCGGCCACAACAACATCTTCGTGGACCGCAGCGGCCAGCTCTGGGCGACGTTCTTCCGCAACCCCAACTTCGGCTACTGGGCCGACCCGTCGCGCATCGGCGACGCCGCCGTGCCCGGCGTCGTGCGGCTGGAGTGGACCGGCCCCGAGGGCAACCGCCTGTACGTCGCGCGCCGCAACCCGGGGCACAGCAAGGATTGACCACCCCGGCGCGGACCCGCGCCACCGGGGGTCTCGACCGTACGCCGGCGACCTGAGCGGGCTCGACCAGCCCGGCAGGCGCCGGCGGCGCGTCACCCGGGGCCCGCGCCACCGCTTGGGACGTCCTTCGCGAGCACACCTTCACCGATCTCGACGGTGAGGCCCTCCTCGGCGGCCAGCACGTCACCGCCGAACGCCGCCCGAGCGGCCGCCACGGAGGCGGCCCGGTCGTTGCCCGGCCAGAAGTGGGTGAGCATCAGGCGGCGCGCGCCCGCCCGCCGGGCCCAGTGACCGGCCTCGGCGGAAGTCATGAGATTGCGGGGGGAGCGGCCGGTTTCGCCGCCGCGGTCGGTGGCCTCGACGATGAACAGGTCGGCGTCGCGGCCGAGTTCGGCAAGCACCGGGGTCGGGCCGGTGTCGCCGGAGTAGGCCAGGGCGATTCCGCCGGCCTCCAGGCGGACGCCCGCGTTGGGCACGTGATGCGGAAGCGACAGTCCCGTCAGCTCGAAGGGCCCCACCCGATGGCCGCCAGGCAGCGGATGCACCTCGAAGACCGCGCGCAGGTCGACGTCGGGTTCCAGTCCGCCGACGCGGTCGAGCACGCCCGGCGGGCAGTACAACGGCAGCCGCGGTGCGCCCGGCCGGCCGTAGAACCGCATCCGGAACAGCGCGTGCAGGTCGATGCAGTGATCGGGGTGCTCGTGGGTGATGACGACGGCGTCCACCGCACCGTCCGGCCAGCGTGCGAGCAGCCGGGGCAGCGTGGCGTACCCGAGGTCGAGCACCAGGCGGAAGCCGTCCCAGTCCACCGCGAAACCACTGCAGGCGCGGCCCGGTTCGGGAAAGGCGCCACAACTGCCGAGCACGGTGACCTGTCGCATCCGTACAGGGTGTCAGACCGCGTACGCGGCCGTGCGTGACGATCGGTGCCGCCGCCGCGCGGTCACTCGGCGGTTTCGGCCGGGATCCGCGCCGTCGTGGCCGGCCGGTAGCGTACGTTCACGACCGAGGCGGGGTCGCCTCCGCCGAGCCGGTGGAGGCGGATCGGCTCGCCGCCGGGGTTGTCGTACAGCCGGATGCCCTCGCCGAGCAGGACCGGCGCGATGTGAAGGTCGACCTCGTCGATCAGCCCCAGTTCGAGGAGTTGCCGCCCGATGGTGGGCGAGAAAACTTCGAGGTTCTTGCCGCCGGCCGCCTCCAGTCCGATGCGCACCGCCTCGGCCGGGTCGCAGCTCAGGAACGTGACGCCGTCGGCCGGTGTCGCGTCTTCGGGGTGATGGGTGAGCACGAAGACCGGGCCGTCCCAGAGGCCGCCGTACGGGCGGTGGCCACCGGCGGAGTCCCAGCCGTCCCGGCCGCCCAGGACGGCGCCCGTGGTCCGGACGTACTCGTCGACCAGGCCCGGACGGGCCGAGATCCCGCTCATCCAGTCCATCCCGTGGTCCGGCCCCGCCACGAAACCGTCCAGCGACATGGTGAAGTGCCAGAGGACTTTCCCGGTCGCGGTCTGCGGCTCGGTGTCGCTCATTCGTGGCCGCCTCCCATCTGGTTGCGTTTTGCAATCGGTAAGCCAACGCTAGGTCATCCGGTTGTCGTTCGCAATCGGTTCGGTGGCGGTCGGTTCGGTGGCGGTCGGTTCGGTGGCGGTCGGTTCGGCGGCGGGGTGCGCGTGGGCCGACGACACGACTCACGCATGGATGGCGGCGATCCGTCTGGGAAGATGACCACTTCCCGCATCGACCACTTATGTTGTGAAATGCCGCAATAGCTCGACAACAAGGACGAACCCCCCATGAGACGATGGCCTGCCCTGGCAGTCGCCGTACTGATCACGTCCGCATCCGTCGCCACGGCGCCCGCCGCCACCGCGCAGGGAGGTCCCCCAGATCCGGTGGACGCGCTCAAGCGGCAGTTCCGCAAGGAGCAGGGCGTCCGCACGTCGGAGACCGCACGCGTGTTCTTCGGCGCGAAGTCCAGGAGCGCGTTCCGGATCAGCAGCACCGTGCAGTTCGGCCCTTCGGGCGCGGTGGCGGTCGACCTGACCTGGCGAGACGTACCCGATCCTGGCACCGGCACCGGCGGCGAGCAGTCCGGGAAACCGGCTTCCTATCGGGTGATCAGGGTGGGCAAGGACGTGTACTACGACGTCGCGCAGTATCCCGGGCCGGTCCCCGACGGCAAGAAGTGGATCCGGAGAAACCACGCGGCGGGCATGACCCGTTACCTCGCCCCGGCCGCCGGCCTGCAGCCCGTCGACGTCTACGACCCGTCCGTACTGAGGGCCGTGCTGAAGCGGTCGAGGAGCTCGCCGGTCTCCGGCGGTCGCCTCTACCGGGGCACCATGAGCCACAAGGAGATGGGCGGGGTCACGAAGGGCCACTACGTCGACCCGTTCTCGGGACTATCCGCCAAGAAGAGCAAGGGGAAGATCTCCTGGCGACTCTGGACCGGCCACGACGGCCTGGTCACACGCCTGGTCACCACCGACACCCTGGGGCAGGCGAAGACTTCGGTGTACGCGCGGACGGACACGCGCTACACCGGCTGGGGATGCCGTGTCGTCATCACCGCCCCGCCCGCCGACGAGGTCATCGAGCAGGACGACCTGGCGGGGTACGTTCCGAAGTCCTAGCCGGCCCTCTCGCGGGCCCAGTCGATGCGGGCGGCGGTCGGCCAGGCCGTCGGCGAGGTGTCCGTCTCCTGCTGCAAGCGCCGGATGAACGCCCTGCGGGACATGCCCGCCCGATGGGCGAGCTCGTCCACGGTGCGACGGCGAATCATGTCCTGATCACAGGCAGAGGGGTGCGCCGGTTCGCCGGGATGCCGCTCCAGAACCATGCGCATGGTGGACGCCTGGCCGAACTGGTGGCGCGACGTTCGCACCGGTGCCGAAACCGATGACTGTGCCCCTGATCTTCCGTAGCGACCGCGAGGCGGACGTCCAGGACGGGACCTTCGGAAGGCGGCGCTGCGCGGGGCGCGAGCCGACCGGGCCGCGGCGGCCTCGCGGACTCGAGACCGCGCTCTTTTGAACGGTGGGAAAGCGGCAGGCTTCCGGCCCGCTGCCCCCAGGTGTCCGTATCACCTACGGCTATTTCTAGGCCATATATGGCTGGACAGCGTTTCAGCCGTGTTAGGCCGGGAGTCATTCCCGCTGTCAAACATTCCCAGTGGACGTTCGCCTCGACGCCACCACTGGGAGCATCATGGATCCCGCCCTCAGCCGCCGCGCCTTCCTCCTCGCCTCCGGAATGACCGCCTCGGGCGTCGCGCTGGAGATCGCGCTTTCCTCAGCCCCGGCCGCCTCCTCGGCCGTGGCGCCCTCGACCACGACGTCCATGACGACGGTCCACACCGTCGCCGGGCCGCACGGCACCGGCGGATACCGTCGGCTGTCCGACGGCCCCGGCTGGCGGCGGGTGACACGCACCGAACTGGCCGAGGCCAAGAAGGGCAGGGCCGAACGCCGCACGCCTCTGGCCTGCTTCGTCCAGTTCACCGACCTGCACATCACCGACGTGCAGAACCCGCAGCGCTATGAGTTCCTGCGCGCCGGCGACATGGGCTCCTGGCGCCCGCAGGAGGCGTTGACCGCCGTCGGCGCCGTCTCGCTGATCGAACAGGTCAACGCCCTGCGGTACGGCCCGGCCACCCGGGCGCCGATCGGCTTCGTCATGACCACCGGTGACAACACCGACAACAACTCCCGGATCGAGCTGGAGTGGTTCCTCACCGCCATGACCGGCGGCCGCTTCACCCCCAACACCGGCGATCCCGGCGCGTATGAGGGCGTGCAGAACTCCGGCCTGGGCCTCTACTGGCAGCCCGATTCCGGCACGCGCGACGTCGACAAGCGGGTCGGGTACCCCCGCCTGGACGGCTTCCTGGAGGCGGCCATCCGCGAGGTGAGCAGCCCAGGCCTGGCCGTACCGTGGTATTCCACCATCGGCAACCACGACCAGCTCTTCGGCGGCGCCTATTCCGCGGCCGGCGGTTTCTTCGCCGACCTGGCCACCGGCTCGCGCAAGCTGTTCGCCCTGCCCGCCTCCGAGGCCGGCGCCGTCTACCAGGCACTGCGCCGGGGCGACCCCACGGGCGCCCGCTTCCGCGCCGCGTGGAAGCGCTACAAGGGCAAGGCCCGCACGGTCACCGCCGACGAGCGCCGCGCCCCTTTGAGCCCGCACGCCTACATCGCCGCTCACCTCGACCCGGCGTACACCGGCTCGGGGCCCGCCGGCCACGGCTACACCCGGGACAACCTCGACAGCGGCCGGTTGGACTACTCCTTCCGGATCGCCGACGGCGTCGTCGGCATCAGCCTGGACACCACCGACCGCGGCGGCGACTACCGCGGATCGGTCGGCACCCGGCAGCTGGCCTGGCTGGAGAAGACCCTGAAGACTCACGCCGACGACACCGCGCTGATCTTCAGTCACCACCCGAGCTGGGCCATGACCAACCTCGCCCCCAATCCGGCCCGCCCGCACGAGAAGCGCCACGGCGGGCAGGAGTTGCTGGCAGTGCTGAGGAAGCACGGCAACGTGGCCGCGTGGATCAACGGTCACTCCCACCTCAACAAGATCGTCCCTCATGGCGGCTTCTGGGAGATCTCCACCGCCTCCCATGTCGACTACCCGCAGCTGGCGAGGGTCGTCGAGCTGGCCGACAATCACGATGGGACGTTGTCCCTCTTCACCACGCTGGTGGAGTCGGCCGCGCCGCACCGCACCGACTTCACCGATCTGTCCCAGAGCGGCCTGGCCGCGCTCTACCGGGAGCTCTCGTTCAACTCACCGGGCATGCGGAGCGGGCTGGCGGGCCTGCCCGGTGACCGCAACACCGAGCTTCTGCTGAAGAGACGCTGACGGCGCGCCTGCGGGCACCAGCTGTCACGGGGGTGGCCGTAGCGATCCCGGACTTGCCGGACGGGTGGCTCGGCCCCATAGGCTGAGCCCCCGTCCGCACTGTCTGGGGGAGTCATGACGAGTAGGTTCACCGAGTTGGTCGTCGACTGCCGCGATCCGGAGCGGCTCGCGGCCTTCTGGTGCGCGGTCCTGGACTTCAAGGTGATCGACCGGAGCGAGGGCAAGGTCGAGATCGGCTCCTGGGAGCCGACCGTCGAGGAGGTCCGGGCCCGCCAGATGCCGCCCACCCTGGTGTTCATCCGGGTTCCCGAGGGCAAGACCGTGAAGAACCGGCTCCACCTCGACGTCAGCCCGATCGACGGCAGTACCGACGACGAGGTGGCCAGGCTGCTCGGCCTCGGCGCCGCCAAGGTGGACGTGGGACAGGGCCCCGGCCGGAACTGGGTGGTCATGGCCGACCCCGAGGGCAACGAGTTCGACGTCCTGCGCACCCTGGCACCGTCCAAGGACGTGATCGGTCCGAAGGGTTAGTGGTCGTAGGCGGCGCTGCCAACCGCCTTGTTCGCCCGCGGGGTTCGACCCGCGTGAACCGGCTCGCGATCCGCTCCATCAGGGCCTCGAATGCCTCCTGCCGGTGGGCGGAGTCTGCGCTGTGACCTTGTGGTCACCGCGTGATCGTTTGTCTTCGTTCAATGCCGGAGGAGTTCGCAGAAGCGGTCCAGGGCGCGGTCGGTGCGGTCGCGGTCGCCGGTGGTCGTCAGGTCGAACAGGAGGCCCCGGATGACGGCCATGACCAACGTGGGAGTGACGGTGTCGCCAGGAGTGGCGGCGACGTCGCGGAACGTGGTGCCGAGAGTGTCGAACCAGTTCGTGATCGCTTCGGCTCGGTCCGGGTAGTTCTCGGGGTGAGCCAGGCCGTCGGCGTGCACCTCGAAGATCAGCCGGACGTACGGAGCGCGCTCGGGTGCGCTGACCCAGGCCCAGATGCCGCGCAGTCGTTCCTCCGGAGAGGCCGCCTCCGGCGGGGGGTTCTCAGCCAACCGTGTCGCACCGCGGCGGCGGGCCTCGGCAAGGACGGCAGACACCAACTCCTGCTTGCTGCCGAAGTCGTAGAGCAGCATCCGCGGGCTGGTACCGAGAGCCGCGGCCAGCGGCCGCAGACTCAACCCGGCCAGGCCGTGCGCCAGTACGTAGTCGGTCGCCCGCGCCAGCGTGGCCTCCCGTCGGGCGGGATCTGGGGGTCGCCCCACGGTGGATCACCCTCTCACCAGCGCGCATCTCAGCCTACGTCAGTATATGGTACGACTGTTTCAACAATGGAAGGAGACAGTCATGCACTCGCTCGACCGGGCACTCGTGCTGGGCGCCGGTGGTCTCATCGGCATGGCCTGGACGGCTGGGCTTGCCTGCGGACTGCGCCGCGCCGGGGTGGATCTCGGCGAGGCCGATCTGATCGTCGGCACCTCGGCCGGCGCGATCCTCGCCGCACTGCTGGCCACCGGCCAGGACCCCGACCGGCTCGCCACCCCAGTGCGTCCTGCCGACTCCGGCAGCACTCCTCCCCAGGTGGACGGGCGCCGGCTGGGCGAGGCGTTCGCGGTGCTCGGCAGTGCCGCCTCGAACCCGGACGAGGCGCGGCGCCGAGTGGGCCAGATCGCGCTCGCCGCCGAGACCGGCCCCGAGCAGGCACATATCGCCCGGATGCGCGCCATGGCCGGCGCAGACCAATGGCCGGACCGGCAGCTGCTCATCACCGCGCTGGACGCCGAGACCGGCGAGCAGGAGGTCTTCGACCGTGCCAGTGGCGCACCGCTGCCCTCCGCCGTGGCGGCGAGCACCGCCTTCCCGGGCATCTACCCACCGATCACCATCAACGGCCGCCGATACATGGACGGCTCCCTGCAGTCGGCGACCAACGCCGGACTCGCGGCCGGAGCCCGCACGCTCGTCGTGATCGATCCGCAGGCGCACCTGTTTCCCCGCGAGTTGCTCCACCAGGAGCTGGCGGTCGCCGGGGCGCACACAGTGGTGACCATCGAGCCCGATCCGGAATCGATACGCGCATTCGGCTCGGACCTGAATGACCGGACGGCCTGGGAACCGGCCTACCAGGCGGGTCTTCGCCAGGCCGGCGATGCCGCGGAGCAGCTCCGTCTCGCGTGGAAGACCGGATCGGACACGGACTGAGCGCCGCCGATCCCGCCGTGTGGTTCAGAGGTCGACCGGCGTGCCGATGCGGTTGTCTCGTGCCCGTTTCCTGTCGTGCCGGGAATCAGGGTTTGATGAGGACCTTGAGGCTCTTGCGGTCGGCCATGTCCTGGTAGCCGGCCGGGACGCCGTTCAGGTCGGTGGTGGCGTCGAAGACCTTTCCCGGTTCGATGGTGCCGTTCAGGATGTCGGGCATCAGTTCTTCGATGTAGGCGCGAACCGGCGCGGGTCCTCCGGCGAGCCGGATGTTGTGGCGGAACAGGCCCCCCATGCCGATCGGCGCATCTTCGTACTGCGGGACGCCGACGCGGCTGATGACGCCGCCCGGGCGCACGACGCCGAGGGCCTGCTGATAGGCGGGCATGTTGCCGACGGCCTCCAGGACCACGTGCGTGCCGTGCCCGCCGGTGAGCTCGCGGACCGCCTCGATGCCTTCCTCGCCGCGGGCGGAGACGACGTCGGTGGCGCCGAACTCGCGGCCGAGGTCGGTGCGCGCCTGGTGGCGTCCCATCAGGATGATCTGTTCGGCGCCCAGGCGCTTGGCCGAAAGCACCGCCAGCAGGCCGACAGCGCCGTCACCGATCACGGTGACGCGGGTGCGCGGGGTGACGCCGCCGGCCAGGGCGGCGTGGTAGCCGGTGCCGAACACGTCCGAGAGTGTCAGCAGGGACGGCATGAGGGCCGAGTCCGCTCCTACGGGGAGCTTGACCAGGGTGCCGTCGGCGAGCGGGACACGGACCGCTTCGGCCTGTCCGCCCTCGTCGGGCAGGCCGTCGAAGAAGGCGGCCTGCGGGTGAGCGCAGGAGGTGTGCAGGCCCTCGCGGCAGAGGTCGCAGGTGTTGTCGGAGATGGCGAACGGCGCGACGACCAGGTCGCCCCGCTTGAGAGTGGTCACCTCGGAGCCGGTGTCCTCGACGATGCCGATGAACTCGTGCCCCATCCGGGCAGGGCCGTCTTCTGGCTTCATGGAGCCGTAGGGCCACAGGTCGCTGCCGCAGATACAGGACGCGGTGACGCGGACCAGCGCGTCGGTGGGCAGCTTGATGACCGAGTCCGGCACCTCTTCGACCCGGACGTCGCCGGCGCCGTACATCATGGTTGCGCGCATGGAAATGCTCCATTTCAGATGGTTGTGTGTCTCAGGTGGCGGCGGCGGGGCAGCAGCCTCGGGCCGTGGCCGCGAGCTGGTTTCAGCGTTGTCGCTTCTTGCCGCCTTCCCCTGCTGATCTGGCCGTACACCCGGTGGCGGGGCCCTAGAGGACGGTGCGACCGCGTTGAATGAGGGCGATCATGATCGTGGGGATCAGGGTCGGCGCCGACCACAGCGGGCTGCTGCGCGCCGAAGCCGGACGCGAGCCCCACGACGGGCCCTACGCTGGGGACCGCCTCCGAAGATCGGCTCAAACTCCTCGCCGGCCTGGCAGCCACCCGGCCCCAGGCGACACACCCCGTCAACCAGCCGTGCTGAGCGCACCGACTTCAACGGGTGCTGTACAGGGATCACGGGCGGCATGCCGTCCGGCTACTGTTACGCCGCATGACGCACACCGAGATCGAGGTCAGCGCGGAGCTCGTGCGGGATCTGCTGCGCGACCAGCACCCCGATCTGGCCGATCACCCCTTGCGGCCGGGCGCGCGTGGCTGGGACAACCAGCTGTGGCGGCTCGGTGACGACCTCGCCGTCCGGTTGCCCTGGGCGACGCAGTCTGCGGACGCGCTGCTGCGCAAGGAGCACGCCTGGCTGCCCGGCCTCGCCCCGCGCCTTCCCCTGCCGGTTCCCGTCCCGCAGCGCCTCGGCGAGCCCTCCGCCCGGTTCCCGCGACCCTGGATCGTCACCACCTGGGTGCCGGGCACGCCTGCCGACCGCGCCCCCGTCACGCGCGGTGCGGAGGCGGCCGACGCCTTGGCCGCCTTCCTGACGGCTCTTCACCAACCTGCCCCCGAACAGGCGCCCGCCGGCCGCTTCGGCCGCGGGGGACCGCTTGCCGACCACGCTGAGGGTTTCGCCAACCAGCTCGCCTCGGCCACCGAGCTGCGGCTGATCCCCGACCCGGACGCCGTCCGCGCGGTCTGGGACGACGCCGCCGCCGCGCCCGACTGGGCAGGCCCGGCGCTGTGGCTCCACGGCGACCTGCACCCGGCCAACGTCCTCACCGCCGACGGCACCATCTGCGGAGTGATCGACTTCGGCGACCTCTGCGCAGGCGACCCGGCTTGCGACCTCGCCGCCGCCTGGATTCTGCTACCGGACGGCACGGCCGACCGCTTCCATGCCGCCTATCAGCCGGCGGCGGACGCCGCGACCTTGCGCCGCGCCCGCGGGTGGGCGGTGCTGGTCGCCCTGGCCGGCATGCTCATCGGAGACGCCGGAGTCCACGGCCGACCTGGCGGCAAGCCCACGTGGGGCCCGCCCGCCCACGCCGCACTGCGACGCCTCATCGCAACGGCCCATCCCTGATCGACCGCTTCCCCCACGCGCTCGCCCACCTTGCGTCGTCGGTCGCGACGGTGCCGACCACCGCCATCACAGCGTGACGGTCGAAACGACGGCGTCGGGGTCGCCGGCGTAGGACGCCGCTTCGATCACGGCCGTCGGGGAGGCGGGGACGAACCCGGCGGGCGTCCACCTCTGCAGGGGCCGGGTGGAGGCGGGCACGGTGACCCGGGCCGACGCTCCGGCCGGGAGGTCGACGGTCGCGAAGCCGAGCAGGACGCGCGTGGGGAAGTCGTCGGCGGCCGCGTCGACGCCCGTGGGCCGTCCGTAGAGCTGCACGACGTGGCGGCCCGCGCGCGAGCCGGTGTTGGTCACGGTCACGACGCTCGTGAGGGAGTCGCCGTCGGGAACGCCGACGGTGAGGTCGGCGAGGGCGAAGCTGGTGTAGGACAGCCCGAAGCCAAGCGGGAAGGCCGGCGCGTGGCCGTCCCGGTCCAGCAGCCGCTGGCCGAACCACTTGTCGTAGGTGATGGCGGTGGCGTCGCGGTCGAAGTACGGCAGGTGCTCCTCGGTGGCCGGGATCGAGTACGGCAGCCGTCCGGCGGCGTCGACGTCGCCGAGCAGCACGTCGGCCAGGGCCCGGCCTCCCTCAGAGCCGGAGTACCAGGAGACCAGTACGGCGGGTACGGCGTCGCGCCACTCCTCGGTGATGACGGCCCCGGCGGTGACGATCACCACGACGGTGCGGGGGTTGGCCGCCGCCACGGCCCGGATGATGTCGGCGTCGACGGGCCGCAGCCGCAGGCTCGCGCGGTCGCCGCCGGCGCTTCCGCCGCTGATGGAGTCCACCGCGCCGGGCTCGGCCAGGAAGGCCGCGAACGACTGCCCGGCGGGGTCGTCGCCGGGGGGTGGGAACAGCGCCAGCAGGCCGGGATCGGCCAGCACGTCCCCGCCGACCCACTCGCCCTCGTCGGCGGCGGTGTAGCCGGCGACGACGACGGCGACCTCGGCCTGCCCGGCCGCGGCGGCGGCAGCGGCCGGGTCGTCGTCCGCCACATGCGTGATCCGGGTCCGCGGGAGCGCCTCGGTCAGTCCCCGCAGCGCGGTGATCACCTCAGGGGCGCGCACGTCGGAGGAGCCGTTGTCGCCGGTGTTGGCCACGTCCGCCAGGCGCCCGATGACCGCCAGGGAGGTGAGGGCCTCCCGGCGCAGGGGGAGCAGGGGCACGTCACCGACCGGCTCGTTCTTGAGCAGCACCATGCCGCGGGCGGCGACCTCGCGCGCCAGCGCGCGGTGCTCGGGGCTGAACACCACGTCGAGCGGGGGCTCGGGCTCGGTGAGGGCGGCGTAGTGGCGCAGCTGGGTGCGCAGGACGCGGCGGGCCGCCCGGTCGACGTCGTCCCAGCTCGCCCGGCCCGCCTCCAGGTCGGCGGGCAGGTGCTCGGCGCGCTGCTGGCGGAAGGGCTCCTCCACGTCCAGCCCGGCGCGCAGCGAGGAGGCGGCGTCGCGCAGGCCCCAGATGAAGTCGGAGACGGTGACGCCCTCGAAGCCCCACATCCCGCGGAGCACGCCTTCCATCAGGTGCTCGTTCTGCCCGGCCCACTCGCCGTTGACGGAGTTGTAGGCGGTCATGACGCCCGACACGCCCTCTTCCACGATCCGGCGGAAGTGCGCCAGGTAGACCTCGTGCAGGGCCGCGTCGTCGGCGGTGACGTCGACCTTGAAGCGGGCGTTCTCCATGCTGTTGAGCGCGAAGTGCTTGACGACGGCCATGGCGTTGCGCTGCACCCCCCGGGTCAGCGCCGCGCCGAACTCGCCGAGCAGGATCGGGTCCTCGCCGTACGTCTCCTGGGCGCGCCCCCAGGCGGGGTGGCGGGGCAGGTTGACGCACACGCCGCCGAAGAAGTTGGCGCCCTGGGCGCGAAGCTCGAGCCCGATGGCGGTGCCGACGCGCTCCTCGAGTGCCACGTCCCAGGTGGCGCCGCGGGCCATGGAGACCGGGAACGCGGTCGACCGCCCCATCACCACACCGCGCGGGCCGTCGGAGAACAACAGGCCGGGGATGCCCAGCCGTTCGACGCGGCCCATCGGGATGGGGGTGAGGTTGTATCCCTCGGTCATCATCTCGGCCATGCCCCGCCAGAACGGCAGGTCTCCGTCCAGCAGCCACAGGCGTTCTTCCCGGGTCAGCTGCGACAGCAGCTCGTCGACCGCCTCGTCCAGGGGCCGTCCGGCACGCACCGCGGCGACGGCGGTGGAGAAAGGGGTCGCAGAAGAGGGCGTCGACATGCGCACACAACTCTCTGAACAGGCGCGACAGCGCTATCTACCAAACGGTAGATAAACTAGGCTGGTATCGTGATCGAAATCAACCCCCGCCTCCGAGGAGCCAGGACGGCATGACCCCCTCGCCGGGCCGGCGCCGGCTGCCGCTCGCCGAACGCCGAGAGGAGATCCTCAAGGCGGCCACCGAGCTGATCGCCACCTCCGGATTCAAGGGCGTCACCCTGGAGGCGTTCGCGGCGGCGTGCGGCATGACCAAGGCGGGGTTGCTGCATCACTTCCGCTCCCGGGAGGAGCTGCTCATCGCGGTCCTCGAACGCCGGGACGCGCTCGACCTCACAAGCGTGGTCGGCGCGCTGGAACCGGCGCCCGACGCGGCCACCGCCCGTGCCGTCATGTCGGGATTCGTCCGCCGCAACCTCGCGCAGCGCTCACTCGTGCAGCTCTACACGGTGCTGTCGGCCGAGGCGCTGGACCCCGCGCACCCCGCTCACGCCTATTTCCGGACACGGCTCGGCGAGGGCCGCGCCATGCTGGAGCGCTACCTGCTGGCCTGGCATCCCCGGCCCGGTCAGGCCGCCGTGGACCTGCTCGCCTTCCTCGACGGTCTGCAGCTCAACTGGCTGCGTGATGCCGGCATCGACTTCCTCGCCCAGTGGGAGGCCTTCGCCGACCGGTTCTTCGCGGCCTGACCGTCCCAGGGGTGGCGGTTGTCGGCCGTATCGATGTGAAACCGCAGGTGGAACGCGTTTGGCGACCTTCCTGAGTGGCGTAATCGCGCCGTTATCCAGGTATTCCTACCTGGAAGATAGTCTTTGGCCTCATGGAGTTGGCGGACGCGAGACGGCGCCGGGCGGACAGGGCCCGCCAGGTCGCCGACCTGCTGCGGCGGGAGGTCGTGCACGGCGGTTTCGGCGGCGGTCACCTGCCGCTGGAGTCCGCGCTCGCGCGGGAGTTCGGGACCTCCCGCAACACGATCAGGGAGGCCCTGGACCTGCTGCGTGACGAGGGCCTCATCGAGCGGTGCCCGGGAGTGGGCACCACGGTGGCCGCGGAGAAGTACCCGCACGGCCTGCACCGGCTGCTCGGCCTCGCCGAGACGCTCCGGGAGCACGGCGAGGTCACCAACGAGGTCCGCGCGATGGGGCTGATCCCGCCTCCGGCCGCCGTCCGGGGACGGCTCGGCCTGCCGCCCGGCGAGTCCGTCGTCTACGTGGAGCGGCTGCGCAGGCTCAACGGCCTGCCGCTCTCGCTCGACCTGACCTACCTCGTCCGCGAGGTGGGGGAGCCGCTCTTCGAGGCCGACCTCGTGCACAACGACGTGTTCGTGCTGCTGGAACGGATCGCCGGCCAGCCGCTCGGCGTGGCGGAGCTGACGATCGAGGCGGTGAACGCCGACGCCCACACCGCGGCCGTCCTCGACGCGCCGCGCGGCGCGGCGCTGCTGATGGTCGAGCGCCTCACCCACCTGTCCGACGGCCGCCCGGTCGACCTGGAGTTCGTCAGGTTCCGCGGCGACCGCCTCACCATGCGTGGCCATCTCTGGAGGAACACCGATGACCCTGGTCAATAGCCGCGCCGACGTGCCCGTCACGATCGACGAGTCGCTGTGCATCGAAGGCTGCACGCTGTGCGTGGACGTGTGCCCGCTCGACTCGCTGGCCATCCACGAGGTCAGCGGCAAGGCGTACATGCACGTGGACGAGTGCTGGTACTGCGGCCCCTGCGCCGACCGGTGCCCCGCAGACGCGGTCACGGTGAACATCCCCTACCTGCTCCGATAGAAGGACACCCCCATGCGCAAGCTCATCGCCGCCGTGGCGCTGCTGGCCGCGGCCGGGTGCTCCGTGTCCGCCGGCGCCGACGACGGCAGGCAGACGGTCGTCGTCGGATACCAGTCGAAGACCATCAACACGGTGACGGCCGGAACGCTGCTGCGCGGCCTCGGCTACCTCGAAAAGCGCCTCGGCGACAGATACCGGGTCGAGTGGCAGGACTACGACACCGGCGCCCCGATCACCGCCAAGATGGTGGCCGGGAAGATCGACATCGGGTCGATGGGCGACTACCCGCTCCTCATCAACGCCTCCCGCACCCAGGGCGTGCCCTCCGCGCGCACCGAGCTCGTCTCGGTGACCGGCTACAACCTGCGCGGCGGGCTGAACGCGGTCGTCGTGCCCCCGTCGTCGGACGTGCGGACGCTGGCCGACCTGAAGGGGAAGAAGGTCTCGGCCAGCTCGGGCTCGGCCGGGCACGGCACGCTCGTCCAGGCCCTGGAGCGGGCCGGGCTCGACCCCGCGACGGACGTGGAGGTCGTGAACCAGCAGCCGCCGGTGGGCGCGTCCGCGCTGCAGTCGGGCAACGTGCAGGGATACGCCCAGTTCGTGGCCTGGCCGGGACTGCTCGTCTTCAAGAACCAGGCCAGGCTCGTCTACGACGGCTCGGCGCTCGGCGTGCCGACGTTCCACGGCGTCGTCGTACGGCAGGCGTACGCGAAGGAGCACCCCGACGTGCTCCAGGCGTTCCTCCAGGCCCAGATCGACGCGACGAACTACCTCCACGAGCACCCCGTGGAGGCGGCCGAGGCGGTCGCGAAGGCCACCGGCCTGCCACCCGAGGTGGTCTACCTCTACAACGGCCGCGACGGCATCGCCTCGTTCGACGTGACCGTGAAGCCGCAACTGCTGGCCGCCCTGCGGCACGACGAGAAGTACCTGAAGATCATCGGCACCGACTTCACCGACGTCGACGTGACGAAGTTCGCGAACGACTCCTTCATCAGGAAGGCGTACGGCGCCTCGTACGACGCCGGCGCCGCGAGCACCGCCAACGCGGCGAGGATCACCGGAACCGACGAGGCCTGCGGGACCGCCGTGAGCGACCCGGCGAAGGCGGGCGAGCTCTGGCTCGCCGGGGAGGACCGGCTCCGCCCCGCGGCCACCCCCACCTGCCTGCTGCGCCAGATCGCCGCCGCCACCTCGGCCGGCGGGACCGTACGGGCCGCCTACGTGCCCGACGCGGCCACCGGCACGCACTGGTTCGCGGACAGGTCGGTCTGGGTGCGCGACCCCTCGGCGGAGGAGAACGAGCGGTTCGCGCCTTTCACCACCCGGGACGGCGCGCAGGCGTACGTGAAGGAGCACCCCAGGGCGCGGATCGTCGGATACGACGAGGCGCTGAAGGCCGCGGCGGGAGAGCTGAAAGCGGCGGCGGGAGGTGCGTCGCGATGAGCACTCCGGCGCTGGACGCGACGCTCGGCCCCGCCGCGCCTGCGGCCGCAGGCGCGGACGCCGCCGCGGCCTCGGGCCGGGCGAGAACGGCGGCCGGCCTGCGCAGGTGGGCGGTCAGAGCGGCCTCCCTGGCGGCCGTCGTCGCGGTGTGGCAGTGGCTGACGACCGCGGACGCCCGCGTCGGACTGCGGTTCGACCGGCTGCCCTCGCCCGCCGAGGTCGCGGCGGAGTTCGGCCGGCAGCTCGGCACCCGGATCTACTACCTCGACCTGGCCCAGAGCATGATCCGCATCCTCACCGGGTTCGCGCTGGCGGCCGTGGCCGGCATCGCCCTGGGCGTCCTGGTCGCGCGGTCCCGATGGGCCGCCGACGTGCTGCTGCCGCCCGTCGAGGTCGTCCGGCCGATCCCGGCGATCGCCCTCGTCCCGATCGCGATCCTGGTGTTCCCCACCGACGAGCAGGGCATCGTGTTCATCACGTTCGCCGCGGCGTTCTTCCCGATCATGGTGAGCACGCGGCACGCCGTACGGGCGCTGCCGACGCTGTGGGAGGACGCGGTCCGCACGATGGGCGGCGGGCGCGCGCACGTGCTGTGGAACGTCGTCCTCCCGGGCACGCTGCCGGGCGTCTTCGGCGGACTGTCCGTGGGCATGGGCGTCGCCTGGATCTGCGTGATCTCCGCCGAGATGATCTCCGGCGAGTTCGGCGTCGGCTACCGCACCTGGCACGCCTACACCGTCGTCGACTATCCGGCGGTGCTCGTCGGCATGGCGTCGATCGGCGTGCTCGGCTGGATCGCCTCGGCGTCGATCGAACTGCTCGGCCGGCGCCTCACCCGATGGCTTCCCCGTGTCGACGCGGGTGCGGAAGGCGGCGCCCGATGAGCGCGCCCGCGGTGGAGGCCGCACGGGTGGACGCCGGGCTCGCCATCCGGCTGGACGGCGTGTCCCTCGGTTACGGGAGGCACGCCGTGCTGGAGGACCTGCGCCTCGACATCGCCCCCGGCGAGGTCCTGGTGATCGTCGGCCCGTCCGGGTCGGGCAAGTCGACCGTCCTGCGGGCGATCGCGGGACTGCTGGCGCCGCGCGCCGGCCGGGTCCTGGCCGAGGGCGTCCCGGTGACCGGGCCCTCGCCCGACCGCGCCATGGTCTTCCAGGACGACGCGCTGCTGCCCTGGCGCACGGTCCTGCGCAACGTCGAGCTGCCGCTGCGCATCCGCGGCGTGCCGAGGCGGGAGCGCAGGACGGCCGCCGGGAGCTGGATCGCCCGCGTCGGCCTCGCCGGCTGCGAGGACCGGCTGCCCCGGGAGCTGTCCGGCGGCATGCGGCAGCGGGTGCAGCTGGCCAGGTCGCTGGCGGGCGCGCCGCGCGCCGTGCTCATGGACGAGCCCTTCGGCGCGCTGGACGCGCAGACCCGGGCCGGGATGCAGCGCCTGCTGCTGGACGTGCTCCGCGACACCCTCGCCACGGTCGTCTTCGTCACCCACGACGTGGACGAGGCGCTGCTGCTCGCCGACCGGGTCGTCGTGCTCGGCCGCGGCGGCATCGGAACCGTCCTGCGCGTGCCGGACCCGCGCACCCCCGACATCGACCGCGCCGGGCTGCGCGCCCGCATCATCGAGGAGCTCTGAATGGACATCCCTGCCCCGGCGGATCGCACGCATCTGGAATGCCAGGTCCTGGTCGTCGGCGGCGGCACCGCCGGGACCATGGCCGCGATCACCGCCGCCGAGCGCGGCGCCGACGTGATCCTGCTGGAGAAGGCGCACGTACGGCACAGCGGCGCGCTGGCGATGGGCATGGACGGCGTGAACAACGCGGTCATCCCCGGCAAGGCCACCCCCGAGGACTACGTCGCCGAGATCACCAGGGCCAACGACGGGGTGGTCAACCAGCGCACGGTCTACCAGACGGCCACGCGCGGCTACGACATGGTCCGGCGGCTGGAGCGCTACGGCGTGAAGTTCGAGAAGAACGAGCACGGCGAGTACGCGGTGCGCCGGGTCCACCGCTCGGGCAGCTACGTCCTGCCGATGCCGGAGGGCAAGGACGTCAAGAAGGTGCTCTACCGCGTGCTGCGCCGCCGCGACATCCGCGAGAAGGTCCGCATCGAGAACCGGGTGATGCCGGTTCGCGTGCTGACCAGCGAGGGCAGGGCCGTCGGCGTCGCCGGGTTCGACACCCGCTCGGGCCGGTTCGTCACGGTCGCCGCCGGCGCCGTGATCCTCGCCACCGGCGCGTGCGGGCGGCTCGGCCTGCCCGCCAGCGGCTACCTCTACGGCACGTACGAGAACCCGACCAACGCCGGGGACGGGTACGCGATGGCCTACCACGCGGGTGCGGAGCTCAGCGGCATCGAGTGCTTCCAGATCAACCCGCTGATCAAGGACTACAACGGCCCGGCCTGCGCGTACGTCGCCAACCCGTTCGGCGGCTACCAGGTCAACGCGGAGGGGGAGCGGTTCGTCGACTGCGACTACTGGTCGGGCCAGATGATGGCCGAGGTGGCCGGGGAGATCGCCTCGGCCCGCGGTCCGATCTACCTCAAGGTCAGCCACCTGCCGGACGAGACGCTCACCGCGCTCGAGAACATCCTGCACACCACCGAGCGCCCCACCCGGGGCACCTTCCACGCGGGACGCGGACACGACTACCGCACCCACGACGTCGAGATGCACATCTCGGAGATCGGCCTGTGCGGCGGCCACTCGGCCTCGGGCGTGTGGGTGGACGAGAACGGCGCCACCACGGTCCCCGGCCTGTACGCCGCGGGCGACCTGGCCTGCGTGCCGCACAACTACATGATCGGTGCGTTCGTGTTCGGCGACCTCGCGGGCGCCCACGCCGCCGAGCACCACCACACGCCGGACGGCCTGCCGGAGGACCAGATCGCCGACGCGCACGAGCTGATCTACCGCCCGCTGCGCAACCCTGACGGCCCGCCGCAGCAGCAGGTCGAGTACAAGCTGCGGCGGTTCGTCAACGACTACGTCGCTCCGCCGAAGACCGCCAGGAAGCTGGACATCGCGCTGGAGACGTTCGAGCGGATGCGCGACGAGATCGCGGCCATGGGCGCGAGGACCCCGCACGAGCTGATGCGCTGCGCCGAGGTGACGTTCATCAGGGACTGCGCCGAGATGGCCGCCAGGTCCTCGCTGCTCCGCACCGAGAGCAGGTGGGGCCTCTACCACGACCGCGCCGACCTCCCCGATCGGGACGACGACGAGTGGCTCTACCACCTCAATCTGCGCAGGAACGCGGCCGGGGCGATGGAGTTCGTCAAGCGCCCGGTCGAGCCCTACCTCGTGCCCGTCGAGGGCTTCGCCCCCCGCCCGGCCGAGCCCGTCCTGCTCGGCGCGTACGGCACGGAGGGCCCCGCGCGGCGGAGGGCGGGCGGGCGGCTCGCGGTGGAGGCGATCGGGCGTTCGCCCCGCATCCTCGAACTCCTGCGGCTCGCCGACGCCGAGCCGGCGCTGGACCAGATCACCCCCTACCTGGTGGAGGCCGACCCCAAGGTCCGCAGGGCGGCCGTCGCGACGCTGACCGAGACCGCGCCCCGGGGCGTGGAGACCGCGCTCACCCGGGCCCTCGCCGACCCGCACGGGACGGTGCGGCGCGCGGCCGCCACCGGCCTGCGCGAGCTCGTCGAGGTGCTGCCCGCGACCGACGAGTTCGGCGCCTCGCTCCGCGCCGTCGCCGGTTACACGGACGAGGGCCAGGGTGGGGAAGGGCAGGGTGCGGAGGGGCAGGGTGCGGAGGGGCAGGGTGCGGAGGGGCGGGGCGGAGCGGGGGACCCGGTCGTCCGCGCGGCCGTCCTGGACGTCCTGCGGGCGCTGCGCCTCGGTGACGCCGCGTTGTTCGAGGCGGCGCTCGCCGACGCCGACACCCGGGTGCGGATCGAGGCGGTCAGGGGCCTGGTCGCGCTCGACGACGCGGAGCGGGTGGCGCTCGCCGCCGGCGACCGGGACCGCGAGGTGCGCGTCTGGGCGGCCAGAGGGCTCGGCGCCATCGGCCTGCCGGGCGGCGCCTCCGCCGTCGGGCGGCTCGCCGCCGACCCCGACCCGCTCGTCCGGGCGGCGGCCCTGGAGGCGTTCTCCGGGCTCGGCCAGGCTGTCCACCGGGATCCGGACTTCGCGGAGACGGCCGTACGGGCCCTGGCGGATCCGGCCTGGCAGGTGAGGGTGGGCGCGGCGAGAGGACTGGCCGCCGCCGACCCGGCCCTCGCGGTGGAACCGCTGGTGGCGGCGCTGGCCGACCCGCACCTCGACGTGCGCAAGGCCGCGGTCCTCTCGCTGTCCGGGTGGGCGGCGCGGCCGGAGGTCGCCGCGGCCCTGCACGGCGCTCTCGGCGACTCCGACGCCGACGTGCGGGCCTACGCCCGCAGGGCGCTGGACGCCGTGCGGGCCGAGGCGGCCGTGGCGGCAGTGTGAAGCGCGGCGGCGCGTCTGTTCCGGCCGCGCCGCCGCACGGCCCCGGTGACGGCCCCGGTGACGGCCATGGCGACCGGTTCCCCGGGTGCCGGCATGACATGTACCATGCTAAACAAGTAGGAAATAACGGAAGGAATGACGTCGTGGCCGATCTCCGCAGTCCCCGGTCGTCCGGCGGCGTCCTTCCGGATGCCGACGCCCGGCTGTTATTCGCAGAGGCGACGCGGTCGCCCGGCGTGTCCCCGGACCCCTTCCCCGGGGACACGCACTGGTACGACCTGCCGGACGACGACGCGGCGCCGGAGGAGGACGAGGGCGGCGTGTTCGGCCGGTGGTTCAGGCGCCGGTGGCTCAGGTGACGGTGAAGCCGCTGAACAGGACCGTGGCGAGTCCCAGGGCCAGCAGCACGTTGGCCACGGTGGCGGCGGCGAAGACGGCGACCGGACGCCAGCCCGCCTCCCGGAGCGAGGCCACCCGGAACTCCAGGCCGATGCTGACGAAGGCCAGGATGAGGAACCAGGTGCGCAGGTCGTTGGCGACGCCGACGACCGCCTTGCCCTCGGCCGCGCCGACCGTGGTGAGATACCAGGTGGTCACCACCGAGGCCGCCAGGAAGCCGAGCACGAACTTCGGGAACCGCCGCCACAGCTCGCCCGCGCCCGGCCGCTCGGCGCCGGGACGGCGCTCGACCCGGAAGGCGAACCAGGCGGTCAGCGCGACCACCACGACCCCGATCAGGGCGTTCTGCGTGACCTTGACGATGGTGGCGACGGCCAGCGCGTTCTCGCCCGCGAGGGTGCCGGCCGCGGTGACCGCCGCCGTCGTGTCGATGTTGCCGCCGATCCAGGCACCCGCCACCTCCGGGCTCAGCCCCAGGGCCGAGGCCAGCGCCGGGAGGACGAAGATGGACGGCAGGGCGAACGCGATCACCAGGCTGGCGCTGTAGGCGAGCTGCTCGCGCCTGGCCTGTACGGCTCCCGCCGCCGCGATGGCGGCGCTGACGCCGCAGATGGACACCGCGGCCGACAGCAGCGCCCGCAGCCTGTCGTCCAGCCCGAGGCGGCCGCCGAGCCACCAGGTGAACAGGAACACCGCGCTGATGAGCACGATGCCCTGGACGATCGCGGGACCGGCCGCGGTGACGATCACCTTCAGGTTGATCGACGCCCCGAGGAGCACGAGGCCGGTCTTGATGAAGAACTCGGTGCGGAAGCCGGCGGCCAGGCGGTCGCGCAGGCCGGTCGCGGTGAGCACCGCGTTGCCCAGCAGGCCGAGGGCGATCGCGTAGACGGGGTATTCGATCGCCTTGGCCAGGCCGGAACCCGAGAACCACTCGGGCACGCCCTTCTCCAGGGCTCGGGTGCCGGCGGCGAGGACGAGGACGGTGAGGACGCCCAGGGCGGGCCACTGCCACGCCGTGGCCCTCGCCGCGGTGGGAACGGCCGCTTCGCTGCTCATCACGGCACCAGCCCCGTCGGGATCACGCCGGTGATGACCAGCACGAGGAGGACGAGGCCGACGACGGTGGCGGCCCAGTCCTCGTTGATCGCGGCACGGGTGTGCTCGGCGACGGTCGGGGGGTGTTCGTTGCTCACGCCGGACGCCTTTCTCGGGAGTGCGAGTGCTCGGCTCGACTGTGGGACGGCAATACCCATCAAGTCAATAGGAAATACAGGAAAGCCTCGCCGAGATAGTTGCTATTACCTACCAGGTTTGTGGGATAGTAGGGCCATGGGCCCGGACCCGTTCCGCTCATCCGGTGAGCGCGCAGAGACTCCGCTGACGGCCGCCATCATGGCGGGACGGTGGATACGTACGGCCGCCGTCGACGACGAGAGCGGGAGGCGATGGCGGGCCAACCCCGACCCGCACAGCCGACCGGCGACGCCCGGCGAGCCCGCGTCCCTTCACTCCGGGTCGGCCGGGATCGTGCTGTTCTTCCTGGAGCTCGCCGCCGGGACCGGGCACGACGCCTACCTGGAGGACGCCCGCGCGGGCGCCCGCTACCTCGCGTCGACCTGGCGGCGGCAGACCGACGTGTCGCTCCACCACGGCCTCGCCGGTGTCGTCCTCGCGCTGACCGAGGCCGGCTGGGCGCTCGGCGAGGAGCGCTTCGAGAGCGCGGCGGTCGCGGCGGCCGACAGGATCCTCAGGAGCGCCCGCGCGTTCGACGACGGCGGCATCGGCTGGTCGGGAGATGTCACGCTGCGCGGCGACGGCGGAGTCGTGCTGGGGCTGCTGCGCGCCGCGGCGGCGCTCGGCGTGCCGGCCTACGAGGAGATGGCCGTCGAGGCGGGACGGCGGATCGCGCGGCTGACCGCGCCCCGCGAGCGGCCTTCGGCGTGCCCCGCCCTGTCCGCGGAGGCGGCTCCGCCCGGCTTCCTGGCCGGGACGGCAGGGACGGCCTTCCTCCTCGCCCGCCTGTACGGCGCGACGGGCGAGGAGGCGTTCCTCGACGCGGCACGCCGCGGCGCGGGCCTCGTCCGGGCCGCCGGCGTCCTGACGGGGGAGAGCGCGACCGTCACCGACCACCTGGGCTACTGCTCGGGCTCCGCCGGGATCGCGCGCATGTTCTACGAGCTCTATCGGGTGAGCGGCGACAGCGGCGACCTGGAGTGGGTGAAGCGGCTCGCCAGGGGGGTCAGGGAGTCGGGCGCGCCCTTCCGGCAGACCGCGGGGCTGTGGAACGTCGCCTGCCAGTGCTGCGGCACCGCCGGGCTGATCGAGCTGTACGTCGGATTGTGGGCGGCGACGGGGGAGCAGGAGCACCTGGAGTTCGCCCGCAGGCTCGCCGACCACCTGATCGGCCGGGCGACCGGCTACGACGGCAGGGGATACCGCTGGTATCAGGCATACCGGCGGCACCGCCCCGGAGAGGTGTCGGCCGACACCGGCTACCTGACCGGGGCGGCGGGGATCGGGGCGGCCCTGCTGCACCTGGACGCGGCGGGACAGGCGGACCGGCCGCGCCGCGTGATCCTGCTGCCCGACAACCCCTTCCCCCCCATTCCCATGCCGGCCGTCGCCCTGCGGAGGCCGGCCGGCTGACAGCGGCAGGTGAGGAGGCGCATGACTTCCATGATGGACGGCCTTGGAGCACCGCGTACGGCGCCGGAAGCGGAAACCCCGCCCGGCGTCCGCAAGCCGCTGCCGCCCCGCCTGTTCGCCGTGCACGGCACGAACGCCGAGACCCGCTGGGAGGCGCTTCGCGGCGAGGACTACCTGACGCCGGCCGGCCTCTTCTTCGTCCGCAACCACACGGCGACACCGCTGATCGACGCGGCCACCTGGCGGCTCACGCTGTGGGGCGACGCCCTGCGCGGCGGGCCGGTCGCGTTCACCTACCGCGACCTCCTCGGCATGCCGGCCGAGACCGTGACCGCGTTCATCGAGTGCGCGGGCAACGGGCGCCGCCTGTACGGCGAGCAGCAGAACCAGGAGGTGTCGGGCACCCCCTGGCGGCTGGGTGCGGTGGGGGTGGCGCGCTGGCGGGGCGTGCGCCTCGCGGCGCTCCTGGAGAGGGCGGGGATGAGCGACAGGGCCGTCGCGCTGATGCCGCGCGGCCTCGACGCCGACTACGTCGAGGCGGGGGAGAACCTGGGGAGGGTGCGGCGCCCGCTTCCCGTGGCCAAGGCGCTGGACGACGTGCTGGTGGCCTACGAGATGAACGGGCGGCCGCTGCCGCCCGACCACGGCCATCCGGCGCGGCTGGTGGTGCCGGGCTGGGTGGGCGCCGCCTCGATCAAGTGGCTGGGGGACATCCAGGTGTCGGCGCAGCCACTGGAGTCGCCGTGGAGCACGCGGCTGTACCGGATGCACGGCCCCGGTCACCCGCCAGGGGGCGGCCCGCCGCTGACCCGGATGGGGGTGAAGAGCGCCTTCGAACTGCCCTGGCCTGCCCGTCTCGAAGCGGGGCGCGAGCATCTGCTGCGCGGCCGTTCGTGGTCGGGCGGCGGACGTGTGGTCCGGGTCGAGGTCAGCGATGACGGGGGCGTGTCGTGGCGGCCGGCCCGCCTGCTCGACGACCGGCACCCGCGCGGCTGGGTGCGCTGGACCTTCCCCTGGACCCCGCGCGAGGCGGGGAGCCTGCGGCTGCTCGTCCGGGCCGCCGACGAGACGGGCGCCGTGCAGCCCGACCGTGCGGCCTACAACGTCCTCGGCTACGGCTTCGACGCGGTCGTGCGCCACCCCGTCCTCGTGACCTGACCCGGTCGTCGGCGGTGAACCAGCAGATCACCGCAGTGGCCGGCGGAGGCGAGGAGGTCGCTCGCGCCGCGAGCGGCCGTCAGGGGCGACGGTGCCTCTCCCGTGGCGGACGCTTGCGGCGCCGGTGACAGCAGACGGTGCAGTGGCCCTGTCGACAGGCCTCCGAGGAACATTTCCCTCCAGGGGGAGAGCGGTGAGGGATGCGTTACGGCGGATGAACGCGGCCGTGACGGCGCGGAAACGACGGCCCCGTACATAACTGTCAACCGACAGAAATCCCCCCAGCGCCCGGAGCTCCGATGGCCGTCACCGTCCCTTCCTCGCCTCCCACCGACGAGAGCGCCCTGCAGACGTTCGGCTACCGCCAGGAGCTGCACCGCAGCATGGGCAGGTACGCCTCCTTCGCCGCCGGCTTCTCCTTCATCTCCGTGCTGACCACGGTCTTCCAGTTCTTCGCCTTCGGGTACGCCTTCGGCGGACCGGCCTTCTTCTGGACCTGGCCCGTCGTGCTGGCCGGGCAGATCCTGGTCGCCCTGTGTTTCGCCGAGCTGGCCGCCCGCTATCCGATCTCCGGCTCCATCTACCAGTGGTCCACCCGGCTCAGCACGGCGACGTTCGGCTGGTTCGCCGGGTGGATCATGATTCTCGGCCAGATCGTCGTGATCGCCGCCGCGGCGCTCGCCCTCCAGGTGGTGCTGCCCGCGATCTGGCCGGGCTTCCAGCTCGTCGGCGGCGATCCCGCGCCCACCACCGCCACGGGAGCGGCCAACGCCGCGATTCTCGGCCTGGTCCTGCTCGCGCTCACCACCGCCGTCAACGTCGTCGACAACCGCGTGCTCTCCCGGATCAACAGCATCGGCGTCACCGCCGAGATCGTCGGCGCGATCCTCATCGTCGTGCTGCTGCTCACCCACGCCGAGCACGGTCCCGGCGTCACGTTCAGCACCGGCGGGCAGGGCGGAGCCGTCGGCGCGCTGCTGGTCGGCTCGTTCACCGCCGCCTACGTGCTCATCGGGTTCGACAGCGCGGGGGAGCTGAGCGAGGAGACCCGCAGCCCCCGGCGGGTCGCGCCGCGCACCATCCTGACCGCGCTCACGGCGGCCGGGGTGCTCGGGGGGCTCATCCTGTTCGCCGGTCTGCTCGCCGCCCCCAGCCTGACCGACGGGAGGCTGGCCGCCGAGGGGCTGTCCTACGTGCTCACCAGCAGCCTGGGCGACTGGGTGGGCAAGCTGCTGCTGGCCGACGTGGTGCTGGCGATCAGCGTGGCGACCCTGGCGATCCAGACCGCCGCGACCAGGATGCTGTTCTCCATGGCGCGCGACGGGGCGATGCCCTTGTCGGGCGCGCTCTCCAGGGTTTCGCCCCGCACCGGGATGCCGACGGGGCCCGCGCTGGTCACCGGGGCGGCCGCGGCGGCCATCCTGCTGCTCAACTTCGCCTCTCCCGAGGCGTTCCTGGCCATCGGCACGACCTGCATCGTGCTGCTCTACCTGGCGTACGCGATGGTGACGGGCCCCCTGCTGCTCCAGCGCCTGCGCGGCGGCTGGCGGGGCGGGGCGCCGGGCGGGTCCGCCGAGGACGGCAGCCGGCTGTTCAGCATGGGCCGCTGGGGCCTGCCGGTCAACGCGCTGGCCTTCTGCTACGGCCTGGCCATGATGGTCAACCTGGCCTGGCCGAGGGCCGAGGTGTACGCCCCGATCACCGGCCACTGGTTCTTCCAGTGGTTCACCCTGCTCTTCCTGGCGGCGGTCGTCGCCCTGGGCGGGCTCTACCGGCGGCTACGCCGGCCCGCGGCCGGCCTTGCGCAGGTCGGGCAGATCCCGGTCGGGAACACCGGCCAGGCGTAGCGCCGCGTCGGCGGTGGCGGCCGCCAGCGTCTCCAGGACGTCAGCGGCCATCTCGCCCGGGGCGTCCCTGCGGATCAGGATGACGCCCTCGACCAGGGCGAACAGCAGATCGGTGCGCAGCGCCCGGTCGTCGGGCGTCAGCGCCGCACCGGCGGTGGTGGCCGCCAGCAGCCGCGCGTAGGTGTCCTTGAGCTCGCCGCGCATCCGCCGGAAGGCGGCGAACCGCTCGGTGCGCACCTCGGGCAGGAGGTAGAGCGCGCCCAGGTTGTGCGGGCCCGAGCACAACAGCCTGGCGTCGCAGTGGCACAGCTCCCACAACCGCTCTTCCGGCGTGCCGCCGGTCAGGGCGCGGGCGGTCTCCAGCGAGGGCCGCACCGTGCTCTCCAGCAGTTCGGCGAGGATGTCCTCCTTGCCGTCGAAGTAGTGGTAGATCGACGCCTGCCTGATCCCGGCCCGCTCGGCCATCGCCCTCGTCGAGGTCGCGGCGTAGCCGTGCGTCGTGAACAACTCCGCCGCCGCCGCCAGGATCTCCTCCCGCGGGCTCAGCTCGCTTCGCGGCCGCGCGACAGCTCGCGGCCTGCCGACCCTGCGCGCGCCGGAACCGGGCGCGGCGGAACCGGGCGCGGCGGAACCGGGCGCGGCGGAACGGGACGTGCTGGAACGGGCACTCACCGCACGATCCTCGCACACCTCCGACCGGCCGCCGCGGCTGTGCGGTTCCGGTAACAGGCGGGAAACCCGGGGGCGCGTGAGAGGAAACACACGCCGCCTAATTTCTGTCGTGCGACAGAAATTCGCCCCCCAGAGGAGAACGCGTCATGGCGACCAGCACGACCTACGGCGCGCGCGAGCACGCCCGAGCACAGGAAGGCACCACAAGCGACACCATGCCGGTGCTGCCGGCCTCGGCCTGGCCCACCCCGCCCGACGGCGTCGACCCCGCCGACCTCGTGTGGGCCGAAACCGTCGCCGGAGGCGGCTACACCCACAAGGTGCTGGCCCGGGGCACCGAACTGCGCCTCACCGACCTGGCCGGCGACGCCTGCGCGCACCTGCTGCTCTACGTCGAGGGCCGCCCCTGGGAGCGGCTCAACGTCGCCGACACCGTCAAGGTGCTGTGGAACGCCTACCTCGGCGAAGGCCACCTGCTGCTGTCGGACCAGGGCCGCGTGCTGGCCTCCGTGGTGGCCGACACCTCCGGCCGCCACGACACCATGTGCGGGACCTCCACCCTTCGGCGCAACACCGAACGCTACGGCGACGGCTCCCCGCACGGCCCCGCCCCCGCCGGGCGCGAGCTGTTCACGCTGGCCGCCGCCAAGCACGGGCTCGAGCCCCGGGACCTGCCCCCGTCGATCTCCTTCTTCCAGGGGGTCAGGGTCGGCCCCGACGGCGGCCTGACCTTCACCGGCTCCGCCGGGCCCGGGGCGTCCGTCACCCTGCGCGCCGAGATGCCGCTGACCGTGCTCATCGCCAACACCGCCCATCCCGTCGACCCACGCCCCGCCTACACCTGCACCCCGCTGGAAGTCCTGGCCTGGCGCGCCCGGCCCACCGGCCCCGGCGACCCCCTGTGGCAGGCCGGCCCCGAAGGCCGCCGCGCCTTCCTCAACACCGCCGAGGTGACCCGATGACCGTGCCCGACGTGCCCACGCTCGACGTGCCCGTGCTCGATGCGCCCGTGCTCGACGTCACCGTGCCCGCCCGCGCCCCCTGGTCAGCGGTCATCCGCGCCGGGCAGGAGCTGACCATCACCGACCTCGGCGGCAACCAGGCCGTCGACTGCCTGCTGTACGACGCGCACGACACCGCCGTCCGCTACAGCGCCCCCGACACCATCCAGGCCCAGGGCACCATCTTCCTCACCACCGGCAGCGTGCTGATGTCCAACGAGCACACCCCGCTGATGACCGTCGTCTCCGACACCTGCGGCCGTCACGACACCATCGGCGGCGCCTGCTCCAAGGAGTCCAACACCCTGCGGTACGGGCACCACACCTACTCCCAGCACGCCTGCGTGGAGAACTTCCTCATCGAGGGCAGCCGCCACGGGCTCGGCAAACGCGACCTGGTGAGCAACATCAACTGGTTCATGAACGTCCCGGTCGAACCCGACGGCACGCTCGGCATCGTGGACGGCATCTCCGCTCCCGGCCTCGCCGTCACCCTGCGTGCCGAGACCGACGTGCTGGTCCTGGTCTCCAACTGCCCGCAGATCAACAACCCGTGCAACGGCTTCGACCCCACGCCCGTGCGGATGACCGTCCGATGAACACCCTCCTCATCGCCAACCGGGGCGAGATCGCCGTTCGGGTCATCGTCACCGCCCGCCGCCTGGGACTGCGCACGGTCGCCGTCTACTCCGACGCCGACCGGGGCGCCGCCCACGTCCGCCTGGCCGACCACGCCGTACGGCTCGGCCCCGCCCCCGCCAGGGAGAGCTACCTGGACGCCGACCGGGTGCTCCGGGCCGCCCTGGACAGCGGCGCGGACGCCGTCCACCCCGGCTACGGTTTCCTGTCGGAAGACGCCGCCTTCGCGCGCCGGGTCGAAGCCGCCGGCCTGGCCTTCGTCGGTCCCACCCCCGAGCAGCTCGACCTGTTCGGCGCCAAGCACACCGCCCGCGCCGCCGCCGAGCGGGCCGGCGTGCCCCTGCTCCCCGGCACCGGCCTGCTCCCTGGCCTGGACGAGGCACTGAGCGCGGCACAGGACATCGGCTACCCGGTCATGCTCAAGGCCACCGGCGGAGGCGGCGGCATCGGCATGCGCGCCTGCCGCGACGCCGGCGAGCTGGCCCAGGCGTGGCAGAGCGTCCAGCGGACGGCCGCCGCCAGTTTCGCCTCGGCCGGGCTGTTCCTGGAACGCCTGGTCGAGGGCGGACGGCACGTCGAGGTCCAGGTCTTCGGCGACGGCATGGGCGGCGTCGTCACGTTCGGCGACCGCGACTGCTCGCTGCAGCGGCGTCACCAGAAGGTGCTGGAGGAGGCTCCCGCCCCCGGCCTGCCGCCGCTGGTGCGGGCCAGGCTCGCCGAGAGTGCCGCCGGCCTGTGCGCCTCGGTGCGCTACCGCTCGGCGGGCACCGTCGAGTTCGTCTACGACCCCGCGCGCGCCGAGCCGTACTTCCTGGAGGTCAACACCCGTCTGCAGGTGGAGCACCCCGTCACCGAGGCGATCTACGGCGTCGACCTGGTCGAATGGATGCTGCGCCTGGCCCAGGGCGACGTGAGCCACGTGCACGCCGCCCTGCACGACCCGCCCGCGGCCGCCGGCCACGCCGTCGAGGCCCGGGTCTACGCCGAGGACCCGAGCCGCGACCACCGGCCC
Source organism: Microbispora sp. KK1-11 (assembly GCF_006874435.1). Classification (NCBI taxonomy): domain Bacteria; kingdom Bacillati; phylum Actinomycetota; class Actinomycetes; order Streptosporangiales; family Streptosporangiaceae; genus Microbispora; species Microbispora sp. KK1-11. The sequence goes on from NZ_VIRJ01000009.1 coordinate 102,120, forward strand.
AGCGCGGGCCTGCTCACCCACGTCTCTTTCCCCGCGGGCGTGCGGGTGGACGGCTGGGTGGAGACGGGCACCCAGGTCAGCAGCGCCTACGACCCGCTGCTCGCCAAGGTCGTCGCGCACGGCGCCGACCGGGACCAGGCCCTGGACCGGCTGGCCGCGGCGCTGGCCGAGACCAGGGTCGACGGCGTCGAGACGAACCTCGGGCTGCTGCGCGCCGCCGTGGCCGATCCGTGCGTGCGGGCGGTCACGCACGACACCGCCACCCTGGCCGGGATCGCCGACGGCTCCCGCCGCATCGAGGTGGTGCGGCCCGGCACCCTCACCACCGTGCAGGACTGGCCGGGACGGACCGGCTACTGGCAGGTGGGCGTGCCGCCGTCGGGACCGATGGACGACCGCTCCTTCAGGCACGGCAACAGCGTGCTGGGCAACGACCCCGGCGCACCCGGGCTGGAGTGCACGTTGCGCGGCCCGGCGCTGCGCTTCAGCCACGCCACCACCGTCTGCGTCACCGGCGCGCCCGCGCCCGTCACCGTGGACGGCACGCCCGTCCCCCAGTGGGAGCCGGTCACCGTGCCCGCCGGCGGCGTGCTGGACATCGGCGCCGCCGAGGGGCCGGGGTTGCGCGTCTACCTGCTGATGGCGGGCGGGTTCGACGTTCCCGCCTACCTGGGCAGCGCCGCGACGTTCACGCTCGGCGGGTTCGGCGGCCACGGCGGCCGGGCCCTGCGCGCCGGGGACGTCCTGCACGGGGGACACGCCGACCACGGGGGACACGCCAACCACGGGGGACACCTCAACCACGAGGGACACCTCGCCCCCGGCGGCGCCGGAACAGGGGAGCGGCCCGAGTTCGGGCATGCCTGGCGGATCGGCGTGGTCGAGGGCCCGCACGCCGACCCCGAGTTCTTCACCGACGACGACATCCGCGACTTCTACGCCGCCCAGTGGAAGGTGCACCACAACTCCGCCCGCACCGGCGTCCGCCTGATCGGCCCCAAACCGCGCTGGGCCCGCCTGGACGGCGGTGAGGCGGGACTGCACCCCTCCAACATCCACGACACGCCCTACTCGGTGGGCGCCGTGGACTACACCGGTGACATGCCGGTCGTGCTCGGCCCCGACGGCCCCTCGCTCGGCGGGTTCGTCTGCCCGGCCACCGTCGTCACCTCCGAACGCTGGAAGCTCGGCCAGCTGCGGCCCGGAGACACCGTCACCTTCGTCCCCGTGCCGTCCGCGATCGGCGTCCCCGGCGACGGCGGCGTGCTCCACCGCCTTCCCGAGACCGGCGAGCGGCCCCGCGTCACCTACCGGCGCAGCGGGGACGACAACATCCTCGTCGAGTACGGGCCGATGGAGCTCGACCTGGGCCTGCGCATGCGCGTGCACGCCCTGTCGGAGGCGCTGACGGAGGCGCTCGCCGCCCGGGATCTGCCCGGCGTCGTCGACCTCACCCCCGGCATCCGCTCGCTTCAGATCCATCTCGACCCGGCGGCGCTCTCCCAGCGCGACCTGCTGGCCGAACTGCTCCGCCTCGAGGCCGGCCTGCCGCCCACCGGAGAGCTGGAGGTGCCCAGCCGCGTCGTCCACCTGCCCCTGTCCTGGGACGACCCCGCCACCCGGGAGGCCATCGCCCGCTACATGGCGGGAGTGCGCGACGACGCGCCCTGGTGCCCGTCGAACATCGAGTTCATCCGCCGGGTGAACGGCCTGCAGGACGTGGCCGAGGTCCATCGCATCGTCTTCGACGCCGAGTACCTCGTCCTCGGGCTCGGCGACGTCTATCTCGGCGCTCCCGTGGCCACCCCGCTCGACCCCCGGCACCGTCTGGTCACCACCAAGTACAACCCCGCCCGCACCTGGACCGCCGAGAACTCCGTCGGCATCGGCGGCGCCTACCTGTGCATCTACGGGATGGAAGGACCGGGCGGCTACCAGTTCGTGGGCCGTACGACGCAGGTGTGGTCGAGCTGGCGGCAACGCGGCGCGTTCCAGCCGGGCTCTCCCTGGCTGCTGCGCTTCTTCGACCGCATCCGGTGGTATCCGGTGACGGCGGAAGAGCTGCTGGAACTCCGCGCCGACCTGGCGGCGGGGCGGCTCGAACCCAAGATCGAAGAAGGGGTGTTCCGGCTCGCCGACCACCACCGCTTCCTGGCCGAGCACGCCGACTCCATCGCGGCCTTCCGTGAACGGCAGGCCGCCGCCTTCGCCGCCGAACGCGCGGCCTGGCACGCGTCGGGCGAGTTCGACCGGGCGGAGCAGCCCCAGAGCCCGGCCGAGACGGAGCTGGAAGTCCCACCGGGCTGCCAGGTGGTGGAAGCGGAGTTCACCGCGAGCGTCTGGCAGATCAGCGTCACACCCGGCCGGCGGATCGCCGCCGGGCAGCCGCTGATCGTGCTGGAGGCGATGAAGATGGAGTCCGCCGTCCTGGCCCCCGCCGACGGCGTGGTCGAACGAGTCCTGGTCGGCCCCGGTGACCAGGTGGAGGCGGGCGCCCCGCTGGTGGTGCTGAGGAGTGATCGTGGCTGAGACGGCACTGGAACGGGTCCGCAGGGCCTACACGCGGATCGCCGAGACGGACCGTCCGGAGATCTGGATCGACCTGCGGCCGCAGGCCGAGGTGGAGGCCGAGGCCGCCGCCGTGGACGCCCGGGTGACGGGCGGCGAACACCTTCCCCTCGCGGGCCGCCTGCTGGCCGTCAAAGGCAACATCGACGTGGCCGGACTGCCGACCACCGCCGGCTGCCCCTCGTACGCCTACCGTCCGGACGCCGACGCCCCCGCCGTGGCCCGGCTCCGCGAGGCCGGTGCGATCGTGCTCGGCACCACGAATCTGGATCAGTTCGCCACGGGGCTGGTCGGAACCCGCAGCCCCTACGGCGCGGTGCGCGCCGCCACCGACCCGGACCGGATCTCCGGAGGATCCAGCTCGGGCTCGGCGGTCGCCGTCGCGCTCGGCCTGGCCGACCTCGCGCTCGGCACCGACACCGCGGGCTCGGGCCGGGTCCCCGCCGCCTTCAACGGCATCGTCGGACTCAAGCCCACCCGCGGCCTGATCCCCACCGAAGGCGTGGTCCCGGCCTGCCGGAGCCTGGACTGCGTCAGCGTCTTCGCCCGCACGCTTCCCGAGGCCCAGCGGGCCCTGGCCCTCATGACCGGTACTTCCGCATCGCCCGTATCCCGTCCGGCCCGCCGCCCCGGGCCCTGGCGGCTGGCCGTGCCCGCCACGGCCGGCCTCGGCCCGCTGGCCCCGGGCTGGGCCGAGGCGTTCGAGACCACGGCCCGCAGCCTGGCCTCGGCAGGTGTCGAGATCCACCCGATCGACCCCGCTCCCTTCCTGGAGGCCGCCGCGCTGCTCTACCAGGGAGCCTTCGTCGCCGAGCGGTACACCGCCGTCGGCGCGTTCGTCGAGGCGTCCGCCGGCAGGGGCGGCCCAGACCTGGATCCCACTGTCGCCTCCATCATCACCGCGGCCCGCGACCTGCCCGCCCACCGTCTGTTCGCCGACCGGGAACGGCTCGCGGCACTGCGCGAGCGGGCCTTGTCCCTGCTCGGCGACCGCGACGCCCTGCTCCTGCCGGTCACTCCCCGCCATCCCACTCTCGCGGAGGTCGCGGCCGACCCTGTCGGCGTCAACAGCGACCTCGGCCGCTTCACCAACTTCGTCAACCTCTTCGACATGTGCGCACTCGCCGTACCCGCCGGACAGGTGGACGGGCTGCCGTACGGGGTCATGCTGGTCGGCCGGACCCATGCCGACGACGACCTGGTCGCCGTCGCCCGGCTGCTCCAGCCGGCCGTCCGCCTGGCCGTGGTCGGCGCGCACCTGTCAGGACAGCCGCTCAACCACGAGCTCACCACGCGCGGGGCCCGCCTGCTGGCCACCACCACGACCGCGACGCGCTACCGGCTGCACGCCCTGACCACCGACCCGCCCAAACCCGGGCTCGTCCGAGTCCCCGAGAACGGCGCGGCCATCGAGTGCGAGGTGTGGGGACTGCCCGCAGCAGGGCTGGGCGACCTGCTCACGGCCCTTCCCCGACCGATGACGCTGGGCCAGGTCGAACTGGCCGACGGCACGAACGTGCCCGGCTTCCTCTGCGCCCCGGAAGGGCTGCGGGGCGCGGCCGACATCACCATGTACGGAGGGTGGCGCGCCTACGTCCGGACCCTGGCGGTCCACGGCTGACCCGCTCCCCGATGCCGACAACGCGAGTGCTCGCGCAACTTCGTGCACTTTTCCTGCAAAGCTAGTAGGAAATATTGACTTTCCTGGCCGGTGATCGTACATTCGGTGGTATGAGCCAGGGCGTTCGTCTGACCCGGCGTTCGAGCGTGGACTACGGCCACGTCGCCAGCGCGCAGTGTCGTTGATTGTGAATCTTCCGTCGTCTTCCTGCCGATGAGGGACAGGCCGCGGCATGCGGCCGCCCTCCTCGCGAGCCGTGCGTGACCGTGTCACGCCCGGTCCCGCCTCCATCCGAATCCCTGATCCCGCGTGTCGTGGTCCCAGCGGCGGGCGGGATCGACCTTGTGAGCAGCTGCGACCTTCCGGAGGTTTGCCATGACGGAGACTCTGCTCGGCCCCGGCCCCGGTCTCGACGCCGACGACTACAAGCGCGCGCTGGACGCCGACGGCTACCGACGCGCCCTCGCGGTGCACGCGGCGGGGGTCGTCGTGATCACCGCGCGGAGCGGGGGAGTGCCGGTGGGGTTGACCGCGACCTCGTTCTCCTCGGTCAGCCTGGACCCGCCCCTCGTCTCCTTCTACGTGGACCAGTCGTCCACCACCTGGCCGTCGTTGCGCGAGGCGGACCACTTCGCCGTCAACGTCCTGGCCAGCGACCAGGCCGATCTCGCCGCCCGGTTCGCCCGCAAGGGTGTCGACCGGTTCGCCGAGCCCACCCGGTGGCGTCCGGGCCCGCTGGGAGCGCCACTGCTCGAGGACGTCTCCGCGCACCTGATCTGCCTGCCCTACGAGCGGGTCGGCGTGGGCGACCACGTCCTCGTCGTGGGGCTGGTCACCCAGGCCGAGGTGCGCGGGCCGGGGCGTCCGCTGCTGTACCACCAGGGCCGCTTCGGCCGGTTCATCGCCCACCCGTGATCTCGCTTCCGCTTCGCACGAACACCCGTCTCAATCCGGAGGACCGTCTGTTGACCACTCGTACGCTCTTCGACACGGACACAGGACACACTGAGCAGCACGAGGCGGTGGCCTCGTGAGCTCTCTCGTGGTGCTGGTCGGCAATCCGCGCGGCGGTTCCCGCACCCACCTCGCGGCCGTCGCGGCGGCCGAGGCGGTCGGACGCCGGATCGGGCACGAGGCGCCGCCCGAGGTCGTGGACCTGTCCGGGATCGGGCCGCACCTGTTCACCCCCGGGCCTTCGCCGACCGTGGAGGTGGCGCTGGAACTGGTCGCCGGAGCGCAGGTGCTCCTGGTCGCCAGCCCCACCTACAAGGCGACCTACACCGGCCTGCTCAAGGCGTTCCTCGACCGCCTCCCCGGCGGCGCGCTGGCCGGAACGGTGGCGCTGCCGCTGCTGGTCATGGGCTCCCCCCGGCACGCGCTGGCCGTCGAGCTGCATCTGCGGCCCGTGCTGGTCGAGCTGGGCGCCCTGGTGCCCACCCCCGGCCTGGCGCTGCTCGAGGCCGAGATCCCCGACCTCGACCGCGTCCTCGCCGACTGGACGGATCGCGTCGGCGGGCAGGTGGCCGCGGCGCTGGAGAGGAGGGCGACCGCCTGATGACCACCCACGCTCCCGCGTACGCGAGCCCCGCCGACGTCACCGCCTTCGGCCCGTACGGGCCGGGCAGGACCGACCGGCCGGCACCCCTCTATCCGTTCCGGGGCCGGATCACCGCCGGGGGTTCCGGCGGCCACCCCGCCGAGCCCGGCCGCTACCACCTGTACGTCTCGTACGTGTGCCCGTGGGCCCAGCGGGTGGCCATCGTGCGCGACCTGGCCGGGCTGAGGGACGTCGTCTCGCTGTCGTACGTGGACGACGAGCGCGACGCGCGCGGCTGGGCGTTCCGTGAGCGGCGCGGTCCCGACCCGGTGAACGGGTTCGCGCTCCTCGCCGAGGCGTACGACGCCACCGAGCCCGGCTACCCCGGCCACATCTCGGTGCCGGTGCTGTGGGACCGGCTGACGAACCGGATCGTGAGCAACAACTACCCCGACATCCCGGTCGACCTCGGCACCCGATTCACCGACTGGGCCGACTCGGGCGTGGACCTCTATCCGGAGGACCTGCGCGACGAGATCGAGGCCCTGGACGAGGAGATCGCCCGCGACCTCGCCCAGGGCGTGCACCTGGTGGCCAGGGCCGCCACGCAGGAGGAGTACGAGCGGCGGCGCGGCGAGGTGCTCGCCGCGCTGGATCGCCTCGACGCCCGCCTGGCCGACCGGCGATACCTGTTCGGGGACCGTCTCACCGAGTCCGACGTGCAGCTCTGGGTGGTCCTGGTCAGATACGACCTGCTGCACAACCCGCTCGCCGGGATCGGCGAACGGCCGCTGACGGACTACGCCCACCTCTGGCCGTACGCGCGCGACCTCTACCGGCTCCCGGCGTTCCGGGAGACGACCGACTTCGCGGCCTTCCGGCTCACCACCCGGCCCGCCCACGTGGGCGGAGGGCCGGTGCGGATCGCGGTCGAGCCCCGGGAGGCCGACTGGGACGAGCCGCACGGGCGCGGGCGCTGACCGCACCGCACCCGTGACCACCCGCCGCGACGCGGCAGGCGGGTCTTAATGAGGTGCGGCGGATACGCGGGTTTTGCGAATCTTGGAGGCATGCAGGCCACCCTGACCGTGACTCCCGCGCAGCTTCCGGAGGTGCTGCTGCACGTCGCCGTCGTGCGCCCGGTGTTCCTGTGGGGTGCGCCGGGCATCGGCAAGAGCTCGCTCGTCCGCTCGTTCGCCGACTCCCTCGGCCTCGAATGCGTGACGCTCCTCGGCACGCAGCTGGCTCCGGAGGACCTCATCGGCGTCCCGCAGATCGTCGGGGATCGCAGCCGGTTCGCCCCGCCGGAGACGATCGCGCGGCAGGAGCCCTACTGCCTGTTCCTGGACGAGCTCAACGCCTCCTCCCCGGAGGTCCAGAAGGCGTTCTACTCGCTGATCCTCGACCGGCGTATCGGCACGTACGAGCTGCCGGCGGGGTCGGTGGTGATCGGCGCGGGAAACCGGGCGACCGACAACGCGCTCGCGAGGCCCATGCCGTCCGCGCTGGTCAACCGCATGATCCATGTCCACCTCCGGGCCTCGGCCGACGACTGGCTGAGCTGGGCGGCCACGAGCGGCATCCACCCCTGGATCGTCGACTACCTCGTCCAGCGCCCCGACCACCTGTGGAGCGCGCCGCCCAAGACGGAGGAGCCGTTCTCCACGCCGCGCGGCTGGCACATGCTGTCCGACGCCATGCACTCCTACGGCGAGCGGCTGGACGACGAGACGCTGGGCATGCTGGCCTACGGCACGCTGACCGCCGCGCACGCCTCGGCCTTCCGCGCGTACGTGAAGACGGTGCGGCACGCGTACGACCTCGACGCCGTGATCAAGGGGGACGCGGGGTGGCCGCGCCGGCCCGAGGACCGCGACCTGCTGTACTTCCTGTCCGAGACCTTCCGCGCCCGGCTGGTCAAGGAGCTGCCGCAGTCGAAGGTGCACGCCTCGCCCGCCGGCCGGCAGCTCGCCTTCCGGGCCAAGAACCTGCTCGTCGAGCTGGCGGGGATCTCGCTCGAATGCGCGCAGCTCGTCATCGCGGCGGGCGACGACGGCGCGCCGGTGCTGCCGTCGTGGTTCCTGGTCGAGGTCGGCCGCGACCTGCCGCGCCTGGCCGCGGCCAGGACCTGAGGGGGCGGGGAGCCGGCGTGGCCCGCAGGAAGCAGAAGGCCGACCCCTGGCGCGACGCCGTGCTCAAGGGCTGGGAGGAGGTGCGCTCCCACCCGCTGTTCCGTCACCTCGGGGGCTACCTCTACGCGGCGGACGAGCATGAGCTGCCCCACGACCGGTGGGCCTACATCACGCCGGACGGTGGCGTGTCCCACCACCCGAGAAGGCGCGCCGAGGCGGGCGAATGGGCGTGGGTGTTCGCGCACTGCCTGCTGCACGCCGGATTCGGGCACCTGGACCCGCGCAACGCCCTGCCCGAGGACCTGGGCAGGGAGGAGACCCCTCGGTGGGAGCAGCCGCGGCGCGCCCCCCGTCACCCCTACCTGGCCGCCTGCTGCCTGAGCGTGGACAGGTTCATGGCCACGCTCAAGATCGGCAGGGCGCCGCAGCCGCGGCCGCCGGTCTTCCCGCCGGAGGACGAACGGACGCTGGCCGGTCTGTGGCGCACCTCCGGGGTGCCCGCCGAGTTCGACGTGCCGGCCTTCCCGGACTTCTTCGCCGGCACGGTCGAGACGGCCACGGCCCGCGACTACGAGAAGGGGCTCGCGATCGGGATCTCCGCCGCGGCGGCGATGGCGATCGAGGTGGCCGGGGGCGCGCGCGATTCGGTCCAGAGCGCGGTGAAGAAGCCGTGGGACCACGCGCTCGGCTGGTTCGTGTCGTCCTACCCGCTGCTGGGGGCGCTGGCGGCGGGCATGACGATCGTGGCGGACGCGGACCTCGCCCGGGGCTGGGACATCTCGGTGGCCGCGGTCAACGCCGAGGCGGCCGAGATCTACGTCAACCCGCTGGTCTCGATGACCGTCGAGGAGTGGCGGTTCGTGCTGGCCCACGAGATGCTCCACGCCGCGCTGCGGCACGGTGAGCGTACGGGCTGGCGGGAGCCGTACCTGTGGAACGTCGCCTGCGACTACGTGGTCAACGGCTGGCTGGTCGAGATGGGCGTGGGAGAGATGCCCGAAGGGCTCCTCCACGATCCGGAGCTGCGCGGGCTGTCCTGCGAGGCGGTCTACGACCGGATCGCGCGGGACCTGCGTCGTCTGCGCAAGCTCGCGACGCTGCGCGGGCGCGGCCTCGGCGACGTGCTCGGGCAGCCGCTGCCGCGTCCCGGCATGCCGGGACGCCATGTGGACCTGGACGAGTACTACCGCAACGCGCTCGTCACCGGCCTCGCCTACCACCACAGCGGGGGCAGGGGCACCCTCCCGGCCGGTCTCGAGCAGGAGATCCGGGCGCTGGACCACCCGCCGCTGCCCTGGGACGCCGCGCTCGCGCGCTGGTTCGAGGAGCACGTCCCGGCCGTCGAACGGCGCAGGTCCTACGCCCGGGCCTCCCGCCGCCAGTCGTCGACGCCGGACATCCCCCGTCCCGGCTGGGTGCGGCCGGAGGAGGCGGTGCGCCGGGCCACGTTCGGGGTCGTGCTCGACACGTCGGGATCCATGAACGCCCGGCTCCTGGGCAAGGCGCTCGGCGCTATCGCGTCGTACGCGACCGCGCGCGACGTGCCGCGCGCCCGGGTCGTGTTCTGCGACGCCGTCGCCTACGACGCGGGATACCTGCCGGTGGAGGACGTCGCGCGCAGGGTCCGCGTGCGGGGACGCGGCGGCACGATCCTCCAGCCGGGCGTGGACCTGCTCGAACGGGCCGAGGACTTCCCCCGGGACGGCCCGATCCTGGTGATCACCGACGGGGAGTGCGACGTGGTGCGGATCCGCCGCGAGCACGCGTTCCTGATCCCCGAAGGCGCCTTCCTGCCGTTCGCCCCGCGCGGCCCGGTGTTCCGCATGAGCTGACGGGGCCTTCTTCCGCGGCCGCCGGTCACGGACGGCAGCGGTCGGGGTCGGCGCGCAGGAAGGCGTCCCTGCCCGTCTTCACGGTGTCGTCGCCTCCCGCCCAGGCGAGCACCTGCCCGCCGCCGAGGCCCGCCAGGTCGGCCGCCGTGAACGGCACCCTGCCCCGCAGGTTGCGGCCGTTCACGAAGCCGTTGACGGTCGCGACGTAGGGCACGCCCTCCCGCAGGGCGGTGAGGCTGTCGTCGGTGGACCGCCAGCCCTCGGGCGGCGCCTGGAACGCCCGCACGTCCCGCACCGCCGCGCCGGCGCCGCCGTTGTGCACGCTCCAGGACATCGTGTCGCCGCCCTCGGTGTCCTCCAGGACCGAGAAGTCCCGGGCGGCGTAGCCGGGGCAGTCGGCGAGCAGCAACCTGACGCCGCCGTCCTCGGTGCGTTCGACGCCGAGGACGCCCTTGGGCGCAGGCGTGCTGTCGCACGCCGCGGAGAAGAAGGCCAGGGCGGTCAGGGCGGCGGCCGCATACCCGGGCCCCGGCCTTCTTCTGCGTGTCATCGTGGTCCTTTCCTCCTGTCGCCCCGAGTTTCTAGTTCACCGGGGTTCCCAGTTCACCAGGATTTCTGGCTCACTGTTTCTAGCTGACCGGGCCCCAGTGCAGCGGCTGCCATTCGGTGTAGCTTCCCCACCACAGGTTGGCCTCCACCTCGAAGGCGTTGGCGGCCGCGGGATCGCCCCAGTCGTGTTGCGAACGCCAGGACTGACCGGCGTAGGCCGCGATGAACTGGGTGGCGTCCGAGAAGCGTGCCCACTGCTCGGAGTGCACCGCCTCGTGCTTCTCGATGTTGGGCCCGTACTTGTCCGCCGTCTCGCGGCCGGCGACCCTCGCGATGTCGTCCCGGCGCTGCTTCTCGTCTCGCAGCTGGTTCTGGAACTCCTTCTTGGAGTGCGGGTAGAAGTGGACGTCGCCGACCGTCATGGGCTGGTCGCCGCCCGGAGAGCCGCCGTAGCAGACGTACTGCAGGGCCCGCTTCTCACACCCCTCGCTGGCGAAGATCTCGTAGGTCAGCGCCAGCGCGTTCGCTCCGTTGAAATTGTTGTTCCAGTGGAACGGGTGGATGAGCAGCGCCTTGAACAGGTTGACGCCGTTGTCGCGGTGCACCGGCTTGCAGTAGCAGCCGCCCGCCGGGGGCTTGGGCGACGGGCCGGGGGACGGCCTCGGCGTCGGGGAGCTCTTCTTGGGCTTCTTGTGGTGCTTGTACGGGTCGACCTTGCCGGTCTTGGGGTCGTACCCGACCTTCCCCTGCTCCTCCTTCGAGCAGTACTTCAGGTCGTACTGGCAGGAGTTGGGCCGCGAGCCGATCTCCTCACCCGTCGGGTCACTGAACGTGACGGGGTTGTTGTTGCCGTAGGAGTACCCGTTGAGCGACTGGGCCTGGTCGGTGGACAGCACCGGGTCCACGCTCAGGAACCTGCCGGCGACCGGGTCGTACATGCGGGCCCCCACGTAGGTGAGCCCGGTGGCGGCGTCGGCGGGCTTGCCGAGGAACCCCTTGTCGTCGGGCCACGCGCCGCCGACCGTGTTCCCGCGCGGCGCGCCGAACGGGGTCGTGAAGCGCTTGCTGATCGCCTGACCGGCCGCGTCGACCGACAGCGAGGAGGTGCCGTGCTGGTCGCCGGCGAGGAAGGAGACCGCGTTCTTCCCGCCCTGGGTGGTGCGCACCGCGATCACCTGCGTGCCGGCGGCGTAGAAGCGGCTGGCCCAGGTCGTGACGGTGCTGCCGGTCTTCTTCGAGTGGATCTCGGTGGCGCCGAGGTAGAGCACGCTCTCCCCGTCGCCTGCCACGCGGCGGATCAGCAGCGCCCCGTCGGCGTCGTACAGGTAGGACGTCTTCTGCGTGCCCTGGGTCAGGGTCGCGATGCGGCCCTGCGCGTCCCAGGTCAGCACCTGTCCGTTGCGCCCGATCGTGTTGCCGGACTTGTCGTAGGTGTAGGTGGCGGCCGCGCCCGTGCAGGAGCCGGTCACGACCGCGGTGAGGGCGTGCCGCTTGGCCGTGTCGCCGTAGCAGTACGTCGAGGTGGTCGCGGTGGAGCCGCTGTCACGGGTCTCCGTCGCCCGAAGTCCCGAGGAGTTGTAGGTGTAGGAGGTCCGGTACGGCGCCGCGCCGCCCAGGGTCTTGTTCGTGCAGTCGTCGGTCGCGGGCGTCCACGCCTCGGTCAGCCGCCGCTGCCCGTCGTAGGCGAAGCACTGGATGTCGTTCTGTCCCGCGCCGTCCTGGGTGGGGGTGTCGGCGATCTCGGTGACGTTGCCCGCGTCGTCGTAGTGGTAGGCCAGGTCCTGCGGCTTCACCGGCGTGGACTGGGTGGTGACGAAGGCCCGCTTCAGCCGGTCGGTCCCCTCCTCGTAGGTGTTGTTGAGGAAGGTCTTCTTGGCCTCCGTGGCCCCCGAAAGGCCGAGGGTGAACTGCAGGGGCTGGCCGAGCGCGTTGTAGTCGGCCTTCTGGAGGTAGTCGGTCGTGCCGGTCAGCCCGTTGACCTGCCCGGTCGGGGTGTAGGCCAGGCTGATCTTCTCCTCGGCCAGCCCGGCGGCCGCGGGCTCGGTGGAGCTCTTCAGCGTGCCGTCGAGGTTGTAGTCGCTGCCGAAGGTGTAGCTGGTCTTCGCCGCCCCGGACAGGACCAGCGGGTCGTTCGGGTCGATGTCGATCTCGGTGCTGGTGGCGCGGTACTGGCCGTCGTACGCGAGGACCTTCTTCGTGTACGCCTTGCCGGAGACGCCGCCGTCGTAGCTGGTGGACGAGGCGAGCTGGCCCTTGGCCACGGTGTCGTAGGCCCAGGCGGCCAGCTTGTTCGCGTCGGTGCGCGACCTCGACCACAGCCCGGTCTTGCGGCCGAGCTCGTCGTAGCCGTACAGCAGGACAGTGCCGTTCGCGCCGGTGACCGTGTCGGTCTGGTCGAGCGCGGTGTAGCGGACGGTGCTCGCGCCCTTGTCGGGGTCGCTGATGCCGGTCTGCCTGGCGAACAGGTCGTAGGTGTAGGACCACTTCGCGCCGTCGGGGGCGGTGACGGTCAGTTCCTTGTCGTCGGGGCGGTAGGTGAAGGACGTGGAGGTGTACCCGCTGGAGGTGAGGGCGCCGTACTGGGTGTCGGCGGGGGAGGGCGAGTTGTACTCACGCCGTTCGACCGTGCGGTCGAGCGCGTCGGTGATGGTCCGGGTCGCCGTGCCGCCGGTCAGCGCGCTGACGGCGGTGGAGTCACCGGTGTAGGTCGTGGTGGTCGTCCACTTCTCCACGCCGTACGACAGGAACGTGCTGCGGATCTGCCGGCCGGCGCCGTCGAAGACGATGTTCGTCTGCTTGGGCGCCTCGCCGTACTCCTCCCGCGTGTAGGTGGCGTTCGGCGTCTGCTTGGAGTCGAAGATGTCGGCGTAGGTCTCGTAGGCCAGGCCGCGCGAGTCGTAGCGGGTGTCGGTCAGGAGCCGGCCGCCGTTCGGCGTCGGCTTCTGCGTCTGCATCGGCCGCAGCAGCGAGTCGAAGATCTCGTACGACCAGCTGGCCGTGGTGGACGACTTGACGGTCGAGGTGCCGATCGCGGGCGCCTTCCCCCGCTCGTACACGTAGGAGTAGGCGTAGGTGGGGGTCTGCCCGCCGTCCTTGCTGCGGTCGGGCAGCCACACGCCGGTCAGCCTGCCGAGGGCGTCGTAGGTCTGCTCTGTCTTGCCGTTGTTCGGGTCGTAGGTGCGCTCGGGAAGGCCGCGCGTCCCGTCGAGGAACGTCGTCGTCTTCTGCTGCTTGGCGTTGGTCTCCACCTTCTTGGTGAGGACTCCGGCGCCGGTCGGCGTGTACGCCGTGGTGGTGGGGTTGCCGCCCGCGTCGGTCACGGTCAGCGGCCTGCCCAGCGTGTCGTAGGTGGTCGACTCGGTGCGCTGCCAGCCGGTCGGCGGGCGGTCGTCGCCGGTGACGGCCGACGGGTAGCCGGTGGCCCGTCCCGTCCAGGTGGCGTCGCCCTTCACCGGCTTCTGGCTCGCCGACCATCCGGTCGCGGCGGTGTTGTCGTACACGGTGGCCGTGTCGGACAGCACGTCGCCCGAGGTGTCGGAGCCCGCGGGCAGCGACAGGTCGGCCTCCTTCACCGAGCAGGAGCGGCCGACCACGCGGGTGCGGGAGACCAGCGCGTTCAGGCCCTTGGCGTCGTCGCGCGCGTACCAGGTGCGGGTGCAGGTCTCGTCGCCGCTCTTCGCGGTGTCGCCCGTGCTGTCCTGCTTCACCGCCATGCCGTACGAGTCGTACGTCGTGGAGGTGGTGACGGTGCGCCAGGTCTTGGGGACGGTCAGGTAGGTGTGCTCCGACGTCTTGCCCATGCGCACGTAGTAGGCCTCGGTGTCGGCGTACGACTTGTGCTGGGTGGCGGTCTTCGCCGACCAGGGGTCGTTGACCGTCACGTCGACCGGGTCGGCCCCGTCGTAGGTGACCTCCTCGCGGGTGAGGCCGGCGTACTGCTCGGAGTCCGTGAAGTCGGGCACGTCGAGACCGGCGACGTCGAGGCCCGGCACGACGGCGGCGCGCCGGTTGTCGGGATCGACCGTCCTCGGGTCGGCCGACTTCAGCAGCCGGTCGCCGTTCATGCCCTGCAGGTAGACCGTGACCGTCTTGGTGCGGGTGCCGTCGGCGTCGCCGACGTACGTCGTGACCTTCTGGTAGCCGCGCCACAGCGACCAGGTGCGCTCGTCGGCCGGGGTGAACGGGCTGTCGTTGTAGCGCCAGCCGGGCGAGGCGTATTCGTAGGCGTACTCGGTCAGCGGGTTGTGGCCTGCCGGGTCGGCGAGGTTCACCGCGAGCACGCGGTATTTGTTGAACCAGTCGATGGAGGCGTCGGTGGCGCCGTTGATGTGCCAGAACTGCGGATAGCAGGACAGCGCGTTGTCGTCCTCGGCCTTGGGCATCTTCGAGCCGCGCACGCATTCGGGCTCGTTGTAGCTGACCGTGGTGATCGCGCCGGTCTCCGAGGTGACCGTCTCGATGCGCGGCCTGGTCAGCGGCAGGATGTTGCCGCCTCCCGGCTGGGTGCCGCCGGCGACGCGGTTGGGCCGCATGGCGTAGGTGAACGAGACGGGGTCGAGCGTCAGCGGCGTGTCACCGGCCGAGCCCGTCCGCACGATCGACATCAGCGACAGCGTCTGGTCGGCGGAGCTGCCGATGTCGCCGCCGTCCAGGTACTTCTGCGTGAACGCCCACGAGTCGACCGGCTTGTACGTGGTGCCCGACAGGACGCTCGTCTCGAGCTTCACCAGGCGCTTGCGGGTGAAGAAGGCCGGGCTCTCGGCGTGGCAGTCGTCCTTGTCGGCGTCCTTCTTGCAGATGGCGTCGAAGGGGACGTCGGGCCAGTTCTCCGCGGTGTCCTTGGTGAGGCTGCCGCAGTCGGAGGCCGTGCAGCGCTCGGCGTAGGAGAAGGCGACCTTGTAGGGCGCGTCCACCGTGAACAGCGTGTCGGACCGCTGCCCGTAGAGGATCTTGTCGAGGTAGCCGCCGCGGACGTAGGAGGCGGTCGCGGTGTCGGACTTGTTCTTCCGGTAGTAGTTGGTCTCCGGCGTGTACCAGTACGTCATGGCGTTGCCGTGGGTGTCCTCGGCGTAGTCGAGGTTCCACCGCCACGCCTGCGTGACGGAACGGTCGGCGAAGGTGTCGCCCTTGTCGTAGCCGGGCTCGCCGGAGTCGTCGCCGTACACCGGGACCGTGAACACCGAGTTGGTCCGCTGGCTGCCCGCGCCGGTCAGCTTGTTCAGGCCGAAGACGTACTTCGTGCCGTCGCCGGTGACGACGGTCCAGTACTCGCCGTCGTCGTCGCCGTTGTCGGCGCCCGTGGAGTGGGTGACCGTGGAGGCGTCGTCGTTCTTCAGCCGCCACTTGCCGCTGGTGTCGTCCTTGACGAGCTCGGTGGCCTTGCCGTTGAGGACGAGCGAGGCGTTGTCGTACTTCCAGCACAGGTCGTACTGCTTGTCGTGGCCGTCCTCGCGGCAGGTGCCGAACTGGCGGTCGATGTAGGAGGTGGCGGCGGTGTCGAAGCCCTCGCCGATCGAGGTGCCCTGGTTGTTGGTGGTGGAGGTGCGCCCGTCCACGCTGCCCGAGTCGTACGACAGGTCGAGCGCGGGCGCCGGTCCCGCCGCCGGCTCCACCGGGGCGATCGGGTAGGACCAGCTGAAGGAGCCGGAGTTGCCGCCGGCCTCCCAGGTGGACGACGCGGCGAGCGGGGTGGCGGCGTAGTTGCCGCTGCCGTCGGCCGCCTCGCCTCCCTCACCGGGGGTGTCGGCGGTCACGGCCAGCACGGCCGGGGCGGCGTCGAACGTGACCGGCGCCGAGAGGGTCTGCGCCGCGGCCGAGTTGTCGGTGTCCAGCGGGGTCCGCGTGCGGCACTCCTCCCGCTCCGGGGTGGTCGCGGCGCAGGCGGGCAGCCGGACCAGCCGCAGCCGGCCGCTCCACCCGCCTCCGTACACGGAGGCGAAGGCGGCGTAGCCGACGCTCAGCGTCGCGGTGCCCGGGGTCTGCGCCGACGCGGCCAGCAGCACCCCGTCCACCCCGGCCGCCTCGGCGGCGGCACGGTCGAGCACCCGCACACGAGCCGTCTGTGAGTCGCCGGCGGCGTCCGGGGAAGCGGGGGTGGCAGCGGCGGGCTTCAGGCTCACCGGGAGCCCGCCCACGCTGACGCTCTGCGCACCGCCGATCGTCACGTCGGCCTCGCCGGCGCTCGGCCACCTGGCGGCCTCGCGCTCCTTCGCGGCCCGGTCGGCGGCGGCGTCGTTGCGGGCCCTGGACACGGCGACCCGCTCCCTGGCCTCCTTCGCCCCGCTCGTGTCCATGGCCCTGACCTTGCTGGACCGTTGTTTCTGCACGGGAGGGGCGCCGGGTGGTCCCTCCGCGGCCGAGGCCGCCGTCACCCCGACGGGTAACGAGATCACCACCGCCAACGCGGCCACCAGGGCAGCACGAATTCCGGGCCGACGCATGACCCAACCTCCTCAAGAGGAAAGAGAGAACCCGCGGATCAACCGGGGGAAGATGCGGGAGGTGCGGGGACCGGCGATCCGGTCCCCGCACCGCCGTCAGTCGCCGATGACGGCGTCCATCTGGTCGGAATCGGCCATGGCGCCCGCCCACAGCCGCAGATCGGTGATCCTCGCGGGGAGGAAGTGACCCCAGGAGGTCGCGCTGAAGCCCTTGCCGGCCGCGAAGTCGCCCGACCCGGGCGCGGCGGTGTAGGCCATGTCGAGGTCGTTCTGCTCGTGGCCGACGTAGAGCCGCACCACCCGGCCGTTCGCCGCGAGGGCGTCGTACACGCCGGTCAGGCGGACCGGGCTGTCCAGGCTGGCCGAGGTGTCGGAGCTCACCCAGGTCTTCGTGCCGTCCTTGTTGACCCGGCCGAAGCGCCAGAAGCCGACCGGGACGCTGACCTCGTTGCCGTCGTCGTCGAGCTGCGTCTCCTTGCCGGTCAGCTCGAACCACAGGCCCCACGACGACCCGTCGGCCGTGCGCTGCCCGGCCACCTGGCCGACGGTCCCGATCGGCTTCGCCAGGATCTTGTCCCGGTCGAGCTCGACCTTCACGGTCACCGTGAACGAGCCGGTGTCGTCCACGACCGGGCCCGCGGCGGTGGCGGCGTCGTCCACGCCGTCGAGCACCAGGCCCTCGCCGTCCAGCGACGCCCCGCCGGCCAGCGCCAGCGCCCGGCCGTACCCCGACAGCGAGTCGGGCACCTGCGTCCCGGCGGCGCCCGCCGGGTCCCAGTCGGCAACCAGCTCCACGTCGTTGCGCCCGGACGCCGGGGACTCCGACCGCGCCTCGGTCGCGACCTCCTCCGGGGTCAGGACCCGCTGCCAGGCGGCGACCTCGTCGATCGAGCCCGGGAAGTAGAACTGGAAGACGTTGGCCCACTTGTAGCGGCCGATCTCGAACGGTCCGGTGGCCGACCACACGCCGGAGACGGTCGCGGTGCCCTGCGGCACGCCGTTGACGTAGAAGCTCAGCTTCTGCGTCGCCGGGTCGTAGCTGCCGGCCAGGTGGGTCCAGACGTTCGCCCGGGACGTGCCGTTCTTCGAGCAGACCCCGTAGTAGGCCTTGCCCGTCGCCTCGTCCTTGTCCTTCACGCCGAAGCAGAAGGCGCCGTAGTCCTTCTCGTGCCAGACCAGGAAGGGGCTGTAGCCGCCCGAGCCGTCCTGCGACAGCACGATGCCGTCGTCGCTCACCTTGTCCAGCCGCACCCAGGCGGAGATCGTGTAGGCCGACCGGGTCTCCAGCACGGGTCCGGACGTCGCGGCGTACGCCGACGTGCCGTTCAGGCCCAACCCCTTGTCGACCTTCGGGGTGTCCAGTGCCGTGCCCGCGTCGTCGTACCAGACCTCGCCGCGGCGTCCCCGGGTGTCCCGTACGGCGCCGCCGGAGAGCGTGGCGTCGTGGTGTCCGCTGCCGCGGTCGACGGCGGCGCCGGAGTCCTCGTCGAAGTGCCACCTGCCGACCGGGCCCGCGCCCGCGGCGACCAGGAAGTCGACGACCGTGGTCGCGCCATACCTGCCGACGTTGTCCTTGGCCCGGACGTACAGGCTGTACGTTCCGGCGGCCGGGGGAGTGATCAGGGCCTTCGCCGTGGCGCCCGTGACGTCGGACGACCAGGTCGAGCTCGTGGACGCGCGGTACTGGTAGGCGACGTTGTTGGCGTCGCCGGACGCCGGGCCGAAGGTGACGGTCGTGCTCTGCCCAGGTCCGCCGGCGGGCGCGCAGCTCGTGGCGGTGCACGCGGTGTATGGCGCGCCGAGCGTGACCACCGGCGCCTTCGGCGCGGTCGGGTCGACCTTGAAGTAGCACCAGCCGGCGCTCAGGTAGCTGCTGGTCCCGGCCAGCCACTTGGTGTAGTTGCTGTAGTAGGAGCGCGTCCACGAGTCGTAGCGGTAGAGCACGCCCTCCGACAGCGTCGGCGCGTCGGCGGTCACCTTCACGTTGTCGCCCACGTGTCCGGTCGTCGGCCGCTCGATGGTGGAGAAGGCCTGCGTCCAGGTGCCGTCGGCGTTCTTCTTCTGGACGTAGAACGCCCCCCGCAGCATCGCGCCGGACTCGCCGCCCGCGAGGGTCTGCGGAGTGGTCGCCATGGTGGGCGTGGGGTCGGAGAGGACCGCGGGCGCCGACTCCTTGGTCTCGCAGACGGTGCCCGAGCCGGTGACGAGGCCGACTCCGGTCGGCACCCCGGGCATGCCCACGTAGTCGACGACGAGCACGGCGTCGTTCCTGAACCGCTTCCAGGCGGAGGTGTCGCCCTCGTCGTGCGCCCGCAGCTCCAGGGTGAGCTTGGAGAACTTGCCGGCCGCGAAGTCCTTCACGGTCGGGGTCAGGTTCTCGTTCGTCTCCTCGGGGTTGTCCTTGAACTCGATCGGCGCCGTCGGCTGGTCGGGATCGCACGCCGAGCCGCGGCCCGCCGACACGTTGCGGTCCACCATCCAGTCGAGCTCCTTCGGACGGCCCGACCAGGTGGTGGACGACGTGAAGTTGTTCGTACGGACGAGGTCGACCCACCGGGGGTCGCACTGGAACGCCCAGGGCTCGGTGATGCGGAACGCCGCGCTCAGCACCTGCTTGCCCTTGAGGCTCGCGGGGGAGAACTGGAAGTACAGCCGCTGGGTGTAGCCGGGCCCGCAGTAGTAGCCGTTCCAGGTGCCGCAGTGGCCGACGCCCTCACCCTGGTTGTTGCTGCCGTTGCCCCAGTTGTACGACTTGTAGCCGTCCGAGCGCAGCAGCGTCCTGTCGGTCTCGCCCCATGTGACGGTCGGGTCGATGTAGACGGGGTAGGCCGACTCGTCCTTCTGCTTGAGCAGGCCGGCGTCGGGGACGAGCGTGAGCGTGTCCTTGCCGACCTCGATCGGCAGCTCGGCGTGCCCCGCCCCGGGAGCGGGACCGTCGGCCGCCCGCCCCTCGTCAGAAGGAACGCCCGTCTCGGGCGTCGCCTGTGATGTCGGCTCCGGTGTCGTCGTCGGCGCCGGTGAGCCGTCCGCGGCGGGAGCGCCCTGGGGAGCGCCGCCCTTGGCTGCGGGGGCCGAGGCGGACGGGGCCGCGGGGGCGTCCGTCGCCGTGACCTGCCCGGCGGCGGGGTTCCCGGTGGAGTCCCACATCGCGGCCGGAGGCGAGGTGAAGACCTCGGTGGCGTTGCCGTCGGTCGCGGACATGCCGCCGTCCGCGGTCTCCTCCACCTTGAGCCCGGACGACCTGACGGCGTACCGGATCCGCGCGAGCGCGGGGTTGTCCGCGGCCTGCGGCGTCTTGACGATCAGGACCTGACGGAAGCCCTCGGTCGTCGCGGTCATCCTGAGGTCCACGTCCGGCAGCACGTTCCGGTAGGTGGCGTTCGGGCCGTCGAGCACCGGCGCGGGCAGGGTTCCCGGCCAGCCCAGCGCGAGGGTCCTGCCGTCCCGGTTCATCGTGACGAGGTTCCCGCCGTCACCGCCTCCGGAGAAGGAGATGCCCACGGCCGCGGCGGCCGGTCCCACGCTTCCGTCGGCGCGCCGCTCCAGCGTCGCGTCGGGTGACACCCACGCCCCGTCCGCTCCCTTGACCCGGACGGGGGTGGTCGACTGCTCCAGCCGGAAGGACTCGCCGTCCGGATTGGCGTATGTGGTGGTGAACTCGGTCCGGGCCTCGGTCACCTCGACCGGTTCCCGGATCTCGGCAGCGCGCTTCAGCGCCTGCTGCCAGCCGCTGAGCCGGCCCGTGTCGGACCCCGTCCGACCTTCCTGTGCCGCCATCGCGGCCGGGGGTGCCCCGGTTCCCACCAGTACACCCACCACGACCACGGCAGCGAGCACACGCCAACTCCGCAGTCCGGGAAACCTAAACATGGGTTATCTCCCGTACGAAATCCGCAAGATCGCACACATTAAACGTTTACCGTCACCCCCTGTCAATAAATTCTTTTCGCCCATCAAGGATTCACGTCATGTTATCCACATAAAGAGTAAATAAAGTGATATTAGGGCGGTAAGTCAGACAAATTGACACTGCGGTGCACAGGGCGTACGTCGCCGTGCCAGACCTCCGCCGTCGATGTCGTGCCAGGGAGACGGCGCACTCACAGCCGGTGACGGGGTGCTCCGGCCCGGCCGGGACCGCGTGTCCGATTCCCGGGCCGGGGCCGACCGGTGTCTCAGCGGTCGTGTTCGCGGTGCAGCGCCGCCAGCTCCGTGCGGTTGGCCACGCCGAGCTTCGCGTACACGTGCGCCAGGTGGGTCTTGACCGTGCTGCGGCTCATGAACAACCGGTCGGCGATCTCGGGGTTGGACAGGCCAGCCGCGGCCAGCCGTACGACCTCCTGCTCCGCCGGGGTGAGGCTGGCCCAGCCGGTGGCGGGACGGCGGCGTCCGCCGTGTGCGCGGCGGGTGAAGGCGATGGCCTCCTCCAGCTCCATCCGGCGGCCTTCCGGAGCGGCCGGGACGCTCGGCCGGTGCGGCCGGGGGTAACCGAGCTCCTCCCTGGCCCGATCGCACGCGCCCATGATCCGGGCGCCGGTGGTGGCGTCGGCCAGCGCCGCCAGGGCCTCGAGACTGTCCACGCAGGCCAGGCGAAGGCCGTTGGCGGCGCGCAGGCGCAGGGCCTCCAGATGCAGAGCGACGGCGCGCGCCTCGTCGAGGAACGCCTGCTGCTCCAGAGCTTCGGCGATCAGACGCGGCATCCCCAGGGCCCGGGCGGCATCGAGGCCGGCCGCGCAGGCCCGCGCCGCGCCCTCCGGATCGCCGGCCTGCCGCAGCGCCGCCGCCAGAGCGATGCGGGTCTCCGGGGTCAGCAACTCGTCCGGCTGCTCGCCGCCGCGCCAGGCCGTCTCACTCCTGAACCATTCGGCCGCCCGCACCGGCTCGCGCCTGCTCAGGCAGAGCTGCCCGATCGTCAACGCGAGCCTCGGCACGAAGGGAGCCGAGGGCGCCTGGTCCACCAGCCGGATGACCGGGTCGAGGGCGAGCTCGGCGGCCTTGTCGTCGCCCTGCAGGAGGCACACGCGGGCGAGGACGGCGCGCGCCGTACCGGCACGGTGGTAGTCGGCGAGAGGGGCGGCGACCTCGACCGCCTGCTCCGCCCACGTTCTGGCCCGGGGGAGCTCGCCCAGAAAGGCGCTGCCGAGGGCCATCAGGCCGAGCGCCAGCGCCGCCACACCGCGGTCGCCTCGCCGCAGCAGGCCGCGGACCGGCGTCTCCACCTCCGCCAGCGCCTGTCGGTGCTCCTCCCTCATGTGGTGCACCAGGCCGATGAGGACCTGCGCGGCGTCGGCCACGAAGGCGTCGCCCGCCGCGACGGCCTCCTCGCGGACGGCGGCGGCCCTGACCCGCGCCTCGTCCGGAGAGGTGAGCAGCATGCCGATGGCGCTGAGCGACCCCGCCAGGCAGGCGGTCCGCAGATCGCCGTGGTCGAGCGCCATGGCACGGGCGGCGTGGGCCGCGTCGAACTCCAGCCCGGCCGGGTGCGTGGTGTCGGCGACGAGCGCGAGGCCGGTGAGGACCCGGGCCTGCAGCGCGCTGTGCTCGCCGGCGCCCCGCTCGGCCGCGAGCCGGAGCAGTCCCAGGCCCTCGCCGAGCCGGCCTTCCAGGTGCCACAGCCAGGCCAGCTCGGCCGCCAGGTGGCGAGCCTCATCCGGACGGTCGCCACCGAGACCCCATTCGAGCGCCGTGCGCAGGTTGGGGTACTCCTCGCGCATCCTGGCCCGCCAGGCGTCCTTGTCGCCGTCCAGCAGCGGGGCGGCCTCCCGGACCAGGGCCAGGCAGACGGCCACGTGCCGGTCGCGCGCGGCGGTCAGCTCGCCCGCCTCGGCGAGCCGCTCCCACGCGTACTGCTTGACCGAGGACAGCATCCGGTAGCGGGTGACGCCCTTGCGGGTCTCGGCCAGCAGCAGCGACTTGTCGATCAGCCGGCGCAGGCCCGTCAGCATCTCCACACGGCCATGGCCGTCCAGCACGCCCTCGGCGGCGGCGAGGGTGAAGCCCGGCTCGAACACGCCCAGCCGGCGGAACAGCACCTGGTCGCGCTCCTGAAGCAGGTCATGGCTCCAGGCCATGGACGCCGCCAGCGTGCGGTGCCGCGGCGGAGTCCCCTGGTGACCGGTGACCAGGATCGAGAACCGGTCGTCCAGCTCGGCGTCGATCTCCTCGGGCGCCAGCGTGCCGGTCCAGGCGGCGGCCAGCTCCAGCGCGAGAGGGATGCCGTCCAGCCGGGCACAGATGCGGCGCACCACGGCCAGGGCCTCCTCGGTGCGCGGCACGTCGCGGCCCCGGTCGAGGAAGAGGGCGACTCCGGCGTGCGCGTCCAGGGGCGGGACCCGCCAGACCAGCTCTCCGGGCTGGCCGAGCGGCTCCCGGCTGGTCGCCAGGACGGTGACGTGCGGGCAGAGGCGCAGAAGGCCCGCCACCACGTCGGCGACGCCGCCCAGCAGGTGCTCACAGTTGTCCAGCACCAGGAGCAGCTCGCGCTCGCGCAGCTGCCTGGACAGGGCGGCGGTCCCGTCCGAGTCGCCGGCCAGGAGCAGCCGCAGGACCGTCGCGACGAGGCGCGGCACCGCCGCCGGGTCGGTCTCCTGCGCGAGGTCCACCCACCACACGCCGTCGCGCGGCGGACGCACCGGCCGCCTGGCGAGCCGGGCCGCCAGCCGGGTCTTGCCGCAGCCCCCCGCACCGGTCAGGGTGACCAGCCGGGCCTCGCCCAGGGCGGCCCCGATCATGTGCAACTCGGCCTGGCGGCCGACGAACGAGGTCAGCTCCAGCGGCGGAGCGCCGTCGTCGGCCAGGTCCGGATCTGGCATATCGGCCATCTGGCCGATGTTAGCCACTCTCGCCCCGAGAACACTTGCCTCATGACAACGAACCGCACCGTAATCGGCAACATCACCCTCTCCCTCGACGGCCGGATCCACGGCCCCGGCGGCGAGTACGACATGGGCTGGATCGTCCCCCACGCCGTTAGCGACGTGGCCCGCGACCACATGGTCGAGGTGACCGCAGGGGCCACCACCGCGCTGCTGGGCCGCAAGAACTACCAGGGCTTCGGCGGCTTCTGGCCCACCGTGGCCGAGGACGAGTCGGCCGACCCCCGCGACCGGGCCTTCGCCCGGTGGCTGAACACCGTCGAGAAAGTCGTCTTCTCCACCACGCTCACCGAGGCCCCGTGGCAGAACTCGCGCATCGTCGCCGCCGGCCCCGCCGAGGTCGTCAAGGAACTGCGACAGCAGGACGGCGGCGACATCGTCGTGCTGGCCAGCACCAGCGTCATCCAGGCCCTGCTGCGGGCCGGAGAGCTCGATCGGCTGAGCATCACGCTCGCGCCCGAGCTGGTCGGCGACGGCCCCCGCCTGTTCGCCGACGGCCTTCCCGCCACCGGCTGGCGGACTGTCTCCGTCGCGCAGGCCGCGAGCGGGGCACTGTGCCTGCTGTACGACAAGGTGCGCGACAGCGACTGAGCCGGTCGGCTCATCCCCGCCGCGGGCCGGTGAGACATGACCGGCCCCGGCCGGGGCGAGGAGGCCAGGCGACAGGGCGGGCGGCGCCGTCAGGAGGCGGGCCGCTCGCGGTACAGCACGAGATGCTCGTGGTAGAGCACGCCGTCGCGTACGTCACCGTCGCGGTGATCCGGTGTCGTCGGTGTAGTCGATGGACCGCCCGTGACGCGGTAGCGGCCAGGCCACCGGCCACGAGTCGGACAACCCGCGCCTGGTGTTCCCGGAGCCGCCTGTCCGCCCGGTTCTCCGGTTGTGTGAGTTCCGTGCTACTTTCTCGATCGTAAGGTGCAGCGCTCGTCCACGAGCGTGTCGGGACATCCGGCCGGCACGACAGCCTCAGTAAGGCTGTCTGGATCTCTCAGTAGAGAGCTTGCCCCGCCACGTCCTCATCCTTGTCTCCACGTGTGTGCGCGATACAGCAGGCACGTGCCGGCCGGCCGCTGCCGGAACGGCCGCCGATCGGCAACTGCGGCTTCACGGCAGGCCTGGACACCGTCACACCGATCGTGCCGTCGAGCGGCGTTCTGCCCTGCCTGCTCCCCACCCTGCCCCTCCGCCTGGCCGTCACCGCGGCGTGCCGACGAGCATCCCGCTGATTCCAGGCCGGGGAGCACGCGCTTACTGAGCCTTCCGCGCTTCCTTCCGGAAGGCATCCGCACATTCGTTCCATAACCGGAGTATTTCCATGATTCTCGTCACCGGAGGCCGCGGCGCGGTCGCCACGCACCTGCTGACCCTGCTGCTTCAGGCCGGTCGTCCCGTACGCGTGGCCTCCAGCCACCCCGGACAGCTACGGGTCCCCGACGGCGTCACGGCCGTCACCTGCGACCTGCGGGATCCCGCCACCTTCCCGGCCGCTCTCGCCGGCGTCACCGAGGTCTTCCTGTACGCCGAGGCGTCGCACATCGCCGAGTTCGTCGACGCCGCCGTCACGGCCGGCGTCACGCACGTCGTCCTGCTGTCCTCCGCCAGCGTGCTGGACCCCGGCGCGGCCGGCAACCCGCTGGCCAAGTCCCACCTCGACGTCGAGACCGCACTGCTCGCCGCACCGCTCACCACCACGATCCTGCGCCCCGGCTCCTTCGCGGGCAACGCGGGCGCCTGGGCCTGGCCCATCAAGGCCGGACGCCCGGTGAGCCTGCCCTACCCGGGCTCCCACACCGACCCCATCCACGAGAGGGACCTCGCCGAAGTGGCCTTCACCGTGCTCACCGACCCACGCCACCAGGGCCGGCGCCTCCACCTGACCGGCCCGCAGAGCCTCACGTTCAGCGAACAGATCGAGCGACTCGCCGAGATCACCGGCAGGCCGATCACCGTCAACAACGTGACCCCGAGGAATGGAGACAGGAGATGGCCGACTACATCCCCGGTCCTTACGCGGACGCCCTGCTCGGCTACTGGCAGGCCAACGACGGCCGCCCCGTGCCCCTGACCGGCACCGTCGAACAGGTCACCGGCCATGCTCCCCGCACCTTCGCCACCTGGGTCCGCGACCACGTCACGGACTTCACGGGGTAGCACCTCCCTCCGCAGCGGGCCGCCGGGGCGTGGGTCATCCGACCTCGCTCCGGCGCGTTCGCACGGCCGTGAGCAGCGCGGTCAGCATCCCGATTCCTGCGGTGACGCCCAGCCCGTGCTGGACGACGGAAACGGCCGGATACTCGGCGGCCGCGTAGCCACCCGGCCGGAGGAGGGCCCACGGGAGCTTCCACGCCGCCCACGCGAACAGCGAACCCGACGAGGTGAAGGCCAACGCCATCGGGATCCACAGGGGCATCCTCGGCCGTCCCGTGGCGACCGTGCGGATCGCAGCGGCGCCCACGACGGCCCAGAGCGCGGAGTTGCCGGTGAGCAGCCGTCCGTCGAGGTCCATCAGGTCGCGGTGTGCGGGGGCGAGGCCGAGCGTTCCGCCCGCCGTCCAGTACGTCCACAGGAGGGCGAGTGCCGCGACCAGGATGTACAGCGCTCGCAGACCGGATCGGCCGAGGGGCGGGGGAGGTCGGTCGCCGACGCGCCCGAGGAACGCGGCCGGCCACCGTTCCCGCATGTAGATGGGGAGCGCTATGGCCAGTCCCAGGGCCATGCCCGCGAATCCGATACCGATGAAGACCAGTTCCCACGACGGGGCGGCATCGCCGCCGCCGGAGTCGCCGCCTCCCGCGCTGCCTCCGAGGACGGCGCCGAACAGCATGTAGGGGATCATCGGTACGAGGAATCCCGCTCCCGTCCAGGCGAAGAAGACCAGCGGCGCCGCCGGGACGCGGCGGCCCCATCGTTGTGCGAGGACCAGCCCCAAAGCGATGCCGACGACCGACATGGCGACGGTGACCGCGTTCAACAGGATCCAGTCGCCGTCGGTGAAGGTGGACGGCGCGTGCCCGAGCAGCGCCGCCACCACCCAGACGACCTTCACCGCGAGATAGAGCGACAGCGACAATGCTGCGCCGTAGCCGGCCACCACACGCGCCGCGGTCCATCCGGCGCCGACCCGGTCCGTCTCGACCGGTGTCGCGGTGCCTCTCACCGATTGTGTTCCATCCGTGTTCACGGCCGAGATGCTTCCGGTGAGCGCCCGGGGTCCGCCTCCCCTGAGGGAACCATCCGCCTCCCCCGCACGGGGGAGCAGGCGAAGAGCCGCCGCGGGCCGTGTGAGACGATGATCCGCCCCGGGCGGTGGCGCCGGGGAGAACGGTGACGGGACGCCGACGAAGGGGCTCCACGGTATGGCTGTCATCCATCGCACCACGCTGACGCCCAGCAAACTGGAGCTGCTCACGTCGTGGCTCCCTGCTCAGCCCTGGTACGAAGGCGACGGGCGGCGGCCGGAGCTGACGAAGGCCGGGGGCTTCCGGCTCGACGACCCGCGGGGCGAGGTCGGCATGGAGTTCATGGTGGTCACCGACGTGTCCGGCGACCGTCCCGTCTCCTATCACGTGCCGCTCACCTACCGGGGAGCGCCGCTGGAGGGAGCCGATCACGCTCTCATCGGGACGGCGGAGCACGGCGTCCTGGGACGCCGGTGGATCTACGACGGCACCCACGATCCGGTCCTCGTCGCACAACTCCACGCCCTGTTCGCGGGGGACGCCGAGGCCCAGGACCAGAGCGTGAGCGACACCCCCGACCCCTCGGTCACCGTGAGCTCCACGGGAGCCGCGGCATCCGGCCCGATCCGGCCGGCTGCCGTGGCCGAGGCGCCGCACGCCACCGACATCGTGGTGGACGCCGCGGACGGCGGCAGGGGCGGACGGCTGACCATGCGGGTGACCCGCGTCCTGCGGCCCGGCGAAGCGGACGTCGCCGACGTCCTGGGTCACGTCGCGGCCGGGTGGCGGCTGCCGGACGGAGCCGAGGTCCGCGGCGTGTTCGCCGCCGTCACGAACGCGCCCCGCTGATCGGGACCTCCGATGAGCCGTCCGGCCGTCGGGTGCGGCCTCCGGCGCGGGTGTCGCCGCCGTCGTGACATCGACCGCCGCTGGGGAATGCGGTCAGGTGTCCGGCGTCCTGACGCGTGTCGTGGCGGCGAGGGCCGTGGCCGCCGCGGACCGCAGGGCCGCGTCGTCGTCCTCCTCCGAGGCCCAGGCGACGTGCCCGTCCGGACGGATCAGCGCGGCGCGGACGCGCCGCCAGTCGGCCCGGGACTCGACCGGCTCGCCCGCGCACACCGTCAGCCCCGGCGGCGTGGGCGGTTCCGGGGACGCGGTCACCTGAGCGGAGAGGGCACGGCCCGCCCCCGTGAGGTCGAGGAACACGTAGCGCCCGGGGGCGAGCAGCGCGAACAGCCCCGGCCCGCCCGACAGCCGCAGGTCCGGAGCCCGTGTCCCCACGAGCGGGTGATCGTCGGCGTCCCGTCCGTACGACACGCCGATGCCGGAGACCTGCTCCGCCAGGAAGCGGGAGAACTCCGGCACCCGCGCGATCGCGTCGTCGAGGACCGACCGCAGGGCGAGAGTCTCGGGCGTGAACGTCGTCATGAGCGCGGTCTGCCCCCGGGTCAGGCGCAGCGTGGCCGCGCCGACCGGGTGCCTTTCCGCGTGGTAGGTGTCCAGCAGTCCGCCGGGAGCCCATCCCCGCACCGTGGCGGCCAGCTTCCAGCCGAGGTTCCACGCGTCCTGCACGCCGACGTTCAGGCCCATGCCCCCTGCGGGGAACAGGCGGTGCGCGGCGTCTCCGGCCAGGAGGACGCGGCCGCTGCGGTAGTGGTCGGCGAGGCACGAGGCGGATCCCGTGCCGGACACCCACACGGGGTCGTGCAGGCCGAAGTCGGTGCCGGCGACGGCCACGAGCCAGGCGCGCAGTTCCTTCTCCGCCGGCCGGCCCTCGCACCCGAGGACGCCGGCGCCGTCGACGCCCGCCACCCGGTGGAGACCGGGGCCGATGGGCACGACCAGCACCTGGCCGGCCTCGTTGGTCTGCTGGAAGTACGGCACCGCCGGGGGATCGTCGAGCGTCACGTCGGCGACCCAGGCGTACGCGGTGGAGCCGGTTCCGGGGAAGCCGATCCCGGCGGCCGAGCGGACCGCGCTGCCCGCTCCGTCACAGCCGGCCAGGAACGCCGTCTCCATGGTGGAGGGTCCGCCCGGGCCCTCGGCCCGCACCACGACCCGGTCCTTCTCCTGGGTCAACGCGGTGAAGGCGTGCCCGCGCCGGACGTCCACCCCCAGGTCGCGGGCGTAGCCCTCCATCAGCTCCTCGACCCTCGGCTGCGCGAGCAGCAGGACGTACGGGAAAGGGGTGTCGAGCGTCCCGTAGTCCATCCGATGGCCGAGGAGACCGAAATGCGAGTCCGGCACCCGCCTGCCCTGCGTGACGAACGACTCGCCGGCGCCGCGCGACGCCCACAGCTCCATCGTGCGGGGGTGGATCGTGAAGCCCTTGGAGTGCGGGTCGCGTTCCGCCCGCCTCTCCAGGACCGTGACCTCGACCCCCGCGAGACGTAACTCCGCCGCGAGCCACAGCCCGGTGGGGCCGCCTCCGACGATGACGACCTCTCCCATGTGCCTCTCCCGAGAACGATCCGCTGACCGTGATCTTCGGTGCGAGGACGGTGGACCGCGCGTGCAGCGCCCGACCCTCGTCGCCCCGTCATCCTCTCCCGGCGGAGGGACCGGCGCCAGCCGGTGAGGGCCCCGCTACGGGCGGGGCCGCCGCAGGACGCGGACCTGCCGGGGGGCCAGGGTCGTGTCCCGGGCCAGGGCGGGGCCGTGGAGGGGGTCGCCGGGGATCGCCGACAGGTCGACGTGCCGGTCCGTGCGGTTGATCAGGAACCAGTAGTCGTCCGTTCCGTCGGTGCGGACGGCGACGTCGACCAGGCCACGGGCCCCGGGCGGCAGCTCCGAGGAGACATCGGCGACGTCCAGCAGGTGGGGGAGGACGACCCCCAGACCCTCCGGGCCGAGCCGGGTGGAGACGTATGACGCCGAGCCCGCTCCCGTACGGCGCGTCGTGACGGCGGGGCGGCCCGCGTGGTCGCCGGTCTTGTACGTCGCCACGACCTCGGTCGCCGGGTCGGTGAGATCGATCCGGTCGGTCCACAGGGTGCCGGTCACGCCGAGGTCGAGGTCGACGGCCTCGCCGTCCAGCAGGGGGCCGAACTCCTCGATGCGGATGCCGAGCAGGTCGCGCAGGGCCCCGGGGTAGCCGCCGAGCCACACGTGGTCGTTCTCGTCGACGACGCCGGAGAAGTAGGTGGTGACGAGGTGCCCGCCGGAGGCGACGTGGTCCTCCAATCGCCGGGCCAGAGCAGCGGGCACGACGTGCAGGATCGGGGCCACGAGCAGCCGGTAGCCGCTGAGGTCGTCGTCCACGTCGATCACGTCCGCCCGGACGCCCGCGTCGAGGAACGCGGTGTACCAGTCGAGGGCCTCCTGCCGGTAGCGCAGCAGCGAGCTGGGGTGGGAGTCGAGCTCGCCGGCCCACCAGGAGTCCCAGTCGAACACGATCGCCACGGGGGCGCGCAGCCTCCGGGTGCCCGCGACGGGCGCGAGGGCGGCCAGCGTGGCGCCCAGGTCGGCGACCGTCCGGAACACGTCGCTGTCGGTGCCCGCGTGGGGAATCATCGCCGAGTGGTACTTCTCGGCCCCGCCCGCCGACTGCCGCCACTGGAAGAAGCAGACGGCGTCGGCGCCGTAGGCGACGTGGGTGAGCGAGTCGCGGGCCATGCCGCCGGGCTTCTTCGCCAGGTTGACCGGCTGCCAGTTGACCGCGCTGGTGGAGTGCTCCATCAGATACCACGGCCGGCCGCCGGCGAGCGAGCCGGTGAGGTTCGCCGAGAAGGACAGCTCGTCCTGGGCCTGGGGACCGGTCAGCAGGTAGTGGTCGTTGGAGACGAAGTCCACCTCGGCGGCCCAGTCGGCGTAGTCCATGCCCTTGGTCTCGCCCATGACCATGAAGTTCGTGGTCACGGGGATGTCCGGGGTCAGCTCGCGCAGGACGTCGCGTTCCGCGCGCAGGTGGTCCTTCAGCGCGTCGGAGGAGAACCGCTTGAAGTCCAGTTGCTGGGTGGGGTTGGGGAAGGAGGCCGCCAGGCGCGGCGGCAGGATCTGCGCCCAGTCGCTGTAGCGCTGGGACCAGAACGAGGTCGCCCAGGCGCGGTTCAGCTCGTCCAGCGTGCCGTACCGTGCCCGCAGCCACTCACGGAAGGCGGCCGCGGCGTCATCGGAGAAGTCGTAGACGTTGTGGCAGCCGAGTTCGTTGGAGACGTGCCAGGCGGCGAGGGCGGGGTGGCCGCCGTAGCGCTCGGCGAGGGCCCGGGTCAGCCGCAGCGCGTGCTCGCGGAAGACCGGCGAGGTCGGCCGCCAGTGCTGCCGCGCCCCCGGCCACACCGTGTGGCCCAGCTGGTCCACGGGGAGGATCTCCGGGTGCTTCGCGCTCAGCCAGGGCGGCGGCGAGGCCGTCGCCGTGGCCAGGTCGACGGCGATGCCGTGGGCGTGCAGCAGGTCCATCGCCTGGTCGAGCCAGTCGAAGTCCCAGACGTCCTCGCCCGGCTGGATCCGCGCCCACGAGAAGATCGCCAAGGAGACGATGTTCACCCCGGCCGCCCGCATCGCGCGCATGTCCTCGTCCCAGACCTCCCGGGGCCACTGCTCGGGGTTGTAGTCGGCCCCGAACCCCAGGCGGGCCCGTCCGGGGTCGGACGGCCAGCGCACCCAACGGTGTCGGTCAGCGTTCACAACGACTCCTTCGAATGATGGTGATGGCCGGGACGGCGCCGCCGGTCGGCGGCGCCGCGGAAGTACGTATGCGGTAGTGCGGTGGTGCGGCCGCGGTGCCCGTCCTGCCGCCGCGCTCCCCGCGGAACGGCGGCAGCGATGGCGCCGGCGACTACGGCGACTGCTACTTGACGGTGAAGCCCTGCTCCTCGCCGTACTTCAGGGAGGCGTCCTGCCAGGCCTTAAGGCCGTCCTGCAGGGTGGTGGAGGAGGTGTACGCCTTGCCGACCGTGTCGTTGAAGATGCTGTTGGCGTAGACCTGGAAGGGCAGGTAGGACCAGCCGCTGACGACCTGCGAGGCGGACTCGGCGAGCACCTGGTTGACCTTCTGGCCGCCGAAGTAGGGGAACTCCTTGTCCTGGAACTTCGGGTCCTGCAGCTGGGCGGTGGTGGCGGGGAAGGCGCCGCCGTCGACCCGGGTCTGCACCCCCTCGTCGACGTTGGCGTACTTCAGGAAGGCGTAGGCGAGGTTCTTGTTGGCGCCGGCCTCGGGGATCGCCAGCGAGCTGCCGCCGTTCTCTGCGGTGGCCCTGCCTCCGGCCTCCCACTGCGGCATGGGCGCGACCTGCCACTTGCCCTCGCCGGCCTTGACCCCGGACTCGAGGTTCGCGGGCATCCAGGCGCCGATGACCAGGGTGGCGATGGTGCCGTCGCCCAGGCCCTTGTACCAGGCGTCGCTCCAGCTGGTGGTCGGCGCGAGCAGCTTGCCGTCGATCAGCTTCTGCCAGAGGCCGGTGAACTTCTGGGTGCCCGGCTCGGCGAAGTCGATCCCGACCGTGGTGCCGTCCACGGTGTACGGCTTGCCGCCCGCCTGCCAGATCATGCTGGTGGTGAAGCCCGCGTCCCCGGTGTCGTTGGTGATGTACGCCTTCGGGTTCGCCTTGTGCAGCTTCTCGGCGTCGGCCGCGAACTCGTCCCAGGTGGTGGGCACCTTGAGGTCGTACTTGTCGAAGACCTCCTTGTTGTAGAACAGCGCCATCGGGCCGGAGTCCATGGGCAGGCCGTAGATGCCGTTGCCGACGTGCACGGAGTTCCACGGGCCGGGGGTGAAGGTGCCGTCCAGCTTGCCCGCGCCCAGGGCGCCGAGGTCGGCGACCGACTTGGCGAGGGCGAACTGCGGCAGGGCGTAGTACTCCACCTGGGCGACGTCCGGGACCCCCGAGCCGGCCTTGATCGCGTTCTGCAGGGCGGTGTACTGGTCGTTGCCGGTGCCGGCGTTGACGAGGTTGACCTTGACCTTCGGATACTTGGCCTGGAAGTCCGCGACGACCTGCTTGAGCGTCGGCTCCCACGCCCAGACGGTGATGGAGCCGCCGGTGTCCAGCGCCTTCTGGATGTCGGCGTCGGAGACGGCCGCGGACGCCGCGGGGGCGGCGGCTGCGTCGGCGCCCGAGGAGGAGCCGTCGTCGCCGGAGCCGCAGGCGCCGGCGGTGAGCGACACGGTCAGGGCCGCGCCCAGCAGCAGGGCGCGACGGCGGGTTATCGCCATGGGATGTGCCTTTCTGGGTTATCGGGGGAGACAGACGTCGGTAGGGGCGGCCATGCCGTGCCGGTCATGCCGTGCCGGTCATTCCCTGGCCGGTCATGCGGTAGCCGGTCACTCCTTGACGCTTCCGGCGGCCAGGCCCGACTGCCAGTAGCGCTGCAGCAGCAGGAACGCCGCGATCAGCGGGACGATGGTGAGCAGCGATCCGGTGATCACGAGGTTGAAGACCGCCTCGCCGCCCGCCGTGAGAGCCTGCTGGTTCCATTCCTTGAGGCCGACGGTCAGCGGATACCAGTCGGGGTCCTTCAGCATGATCAGCGGCAGGAAGTAGTTGTTCCAGGTCGCGACCACGTTGAAGAGCAGCACCGTGACCAGGCCGGGCGCCAGCAGCGGCAGGCTGATGCGGAAGAAGGTGCGGAACTCGCCCGAGCCGTCCACCCGCGCCGACTCGAGGATCTCCTTCGGCACGGCGTCGGTGGCGAAGGTCCACATCAGATAGAGGCCGAACGGCGAGACCAGCGACGGGATGATGATCGCCCACGGGGTGTCGGTCAGGCCCATCTTGGCGAACATCAGGAACGTGGGGACGGCGAGCGCGGTGCCGGGCACCGCGACCGCCCCGATCACCACGGCGAACACCGCCTTCTTGCCGGGGAAGTCGAACTTCGCCATCCCGTAGCCGGCGAGCGTCGCCAGCAGGGTCGCGCCGCCCGCCCCGACGACCACGTACAGCAGGGTGTTGAGCAGCCAGCGGACGAAGATCCCGTCCCTGTAGGTGAAGGTCGTGCCGATGTTGTCGAACAGGGCGAAGTCGCCGTCGAACCACAGGCCGAAGGAGCCCAGCAGCCCCTCCTGGGTCTTGGTGGCGTTGATCACCAGCCACACCAGGGGGAGCAGCGTGTAGACGAGCATGAGCGCGGTCAGCACGGTCAGCGTCGCGCTGCGGCGGTCCCGCGGGGACCGGCGCCGGCGGACGACCAGAGGGCCCCGGGCCACGGTGCTCCTCCGGCGAGGTGCCCGGTCGGCGGTGGAAGTGGAGGTCGCCATGGCTCAGACCGCCTTCCGCATGCCGCGCAGCTGGACGAGGTAGGCGACGATCATCGTGATGATCCCCATGACGATGGCGACCGTCGCCGAGTAGTTGAACTGCTGGCCCGCGAAGGACAGCGAGTAGGCGTAGTAGTTCGGCGTGAAGTAGGTGGTGACCGAGTTCGGCGCGATCGTCTTGAGAATGCTCGGCTCGTTGAACAGCTGGAAGCTGCCGATGATCGAGAAGATCGTGGCGATCAGCAGCGCGCCGCGCAGGGCGGGCAGCTTGATCGCCCAGATGATCCGGAGCTGACCGGCCCCGTCGAGCGCGGCGGCCTCGTACAGCGAGGGGTTCACGACCTTCAGCGCCGAGTAGAGGATCAGCATGTTGTAGCCCACGAACTCCCAGGTCACGATGTTGCCGATGGAGGCGAGGACCAGGTCGGGCGACAGCGGGTCGGGCAGCGAGAGCCCGAAGGCCTCGTTGATGTTGCCGACCAGGCCGAACCTGGTGCCGTACATGAAGCCCCACATCAGCGCGGCCACGACCGCGGGCACCGCGTACGGCAGGAACACCGAGATCCGGAAGAACGCCGACCCGTACAGCCTGCCGCTGTCGATCGCGAGCGCGACCAGCAGCGCGAGGAACAACATGATCGGCACCTGGACGACCAGGAAGAGCGCGACGCGCCCGAACGCCGACCAGAACTGCGGGTCCTGCAGGACCTTGAGGTAGTTGTCGGCGCCGACGAAGGCCGTCCCGCCGATGAGCCGGGTGCGGAACAGGCTCAGGTAGATCGAGTACGCGATCGGGGCCAGGAAGACCAGCGCGAAGACCGCCATGAACGGCCCGACGAACTGCCAGCCCACCCATGACCGGTGTCTGCCGGCCGATACCGCTCGAACATTCGAATACCCTTCCGAGACCACCGGCTCGCTCCTCTCCGCGGCGTGGTTACCGGCCGTGACTCTTCTGTTTACGTGAACATCCTGAGCATGTTTACGTGAACATGACGAGCGAACGAGCACGGCTCGGTCGTTGCGGAGGGTGATTTCCCGAGTCGCCGAGGTTATGTTTACGTAAACTTCTGCTGCGGTATGGTGGCACCCGTCCTACGAGAGGTCAAGGGCTTCCCACGTCACAGCCGGTCGGATCGCGGCGTACGATCTTCGGCGACGGGGCGAGCAGGCGGGAGCGACACAGGAATGGATCCGGACGGCCCGGCCCGGCAGGTCCCGGCGCCGATCGGCGGCGCGCAGCGGGGCGGCTCGGGCATCCCGGGCGGGCGCCGCAAGCAGCGGGTCTCCATGGCCGACGTGGCCAGGCTCGCGGGCGTCTCGTCTCAGACGGTCTCCAGGGTCGCCAACGGGCATCCCGGCGTCGTCGGCGCGACCCGCGAGCAGGTGCTCGCGGCGATGCGGGAGCTGGGCTACCGCCCCAACAGCGCCGCCCGGGCGCTGCGCTACGGGCAGTTCAACACGATCGGCGTGATCCTCTTCGGGCTGGCCTCGACCGGCAACAGCCGCACCGTGGAGGCGATCGCCACCCATGCCGCGGCCGAGGGCTACGCGATCACGCTGATCCCCATCGGCATCCCCACCCAGGACAACGTGCTGGGCGCCTTCACCCGGATGGGCGAGCTGGCCGTCGACGCCGTCATCGTCATCATCGAGATCCACCTGCTCGACGCGGGCACCGTGACGCTTCCTCCCGGAGTCCACGTCGTCGTCGTGGACTCCGACGCCGGGGACCGGTACAGCGTCGTCGACACCGACCAGGCCGAAGGCGCCCGGCTCGCCGTACGCCACCTCCTCGACCTGGGGCACGAGACGGTCTGGCACCTCACCGGCCCGAAGACGTCCTTCGCCGGCCAGCGCCGCGCGCAGGCGTGGCGCCTGGCCCTGGAGGAGGCCGGACGTCCTGTGCCCCCGCCGCTGCACGGCGACTGGTCGGCCGAGTCGGGCTACGCCGCGGGGCTGGCGCTTGCGGACGAACCGGGCTGCACGGCGGTGTTCGCCTCCAACGACCAGATGGCCCTCGGCCTGCTGCGCGCCTTCCACGAGCGGGGGCGGGCGGTGCCCGCCGACATCAGCGTGGTCGGCTTCGACGACATCCCCGACGCCTCCTGCTTCGTGCCTCCGCTGACGACCGTGCACCAGGACTTCGCCGAGGTCGGCCGGCGCTGCGTCCAGGGGGTCCTGCGGCAGATCCGCGAGGGCGGGGCGTCCCAGCCCGGCACCGAGCTCGTCCCCACCCGCCTGGTCGTCCGCGAGAGCACGGCGCCGCCGCGCACCCGGACGTGAGGCGGCCTTCCGGGGAGGCCGAGTGCGCCGGCCGGCATGCGGTCACGTGGCCCTTCCGGCGGTCAGCGACGGCATGGCGGGGATCACGGCGGCGAGCCGGCCGGCAGGGTCGGCGGTGAAGCGGGGCGCCGCCTGCGCCTCCCACCACGACCGCGCGGCGAGGATGGTCTCCGTCTGCCCCGTCCGGCCGTCCCGGTAGGCGACCTCGCGTTGCCCGGTCTCCCTGACTACGACGCGGCCCCGCTTCGCTCCCGCGTCGTAGTCGTTCCAGTTGACGCCGTGGCCGGCCCACAGCATCTCCTGCATCTGGCCGGTGGACCTGCCGTGGAGCTCCCGATGGGAGAACTTCGCCTGTGCGGCCATGGTGATGCTGTTGCGCACGCAGTCGTTCTGCCGCCACAGGAAGTAGTTCGCGACTTCGAAAGGGTCGGCGAGGGTGAACGCGCGGGCGTCGAACATGGCGCGCCGGCCGCCGGCGCCGCCGGTGACGTACGCCTCGTTGAACGTGATCGTGGCGATGCTCGCGGCCACGCTGACGATCTTCTGCGTCACGCCGCCGAACCACGGCTGCGAGGACGGGGTGGTGAAGTCGGTCATGAGGACGCTGCACTCGTCGGACTGGACGTACGCGAACACGCTGCCGGTGATCTCCTCGCACAATGCCCTGCCGACCTCGTTCATGGCGTCCATGACCGCGCGGTCGAACGGCCGGTGGGCATCGCGGAGGAAGGTGTGGAACGCCCGCCCGTCGACGCGGAGGATCGTGTACGCCCGGCGCGGCAGCACACTCCTGGTGACGTGCTCGTACGCCTTCATGCGGTCGCCGAGCGCGGTCCTGTCACTCATGCCGATCTCTCCCTGGCCTCCGCCGCCTGCCGGTCTCGGATGACGCAGGATCTCACGCCACGGGGGAGGGGCCGCCACCGCTTATCGCGGCCGAGGACGTGCCGTTGCCACAGGTGACCACCGCCGCGGATCCCGGTCAGGTGACCAGGGCCGTGACGAAGGACCTGCCGCGAGCGGGCGCAGTAATCGGATAGTTCATCCGATTGTGCTACCGTCCGGCATACCGGATGAACTATCCGGTTATCTGGACGGAGGGGCTCATGATGAAGACAGCCGTGGTCACGGCCGGCACGGGGGGTATCGGCCTGGAAACCGCGCTGGGGCTGGCCGCCGCGGGGTTCGCGGTCACCGTGGTCGGACGCGACGCCGACCGGGGAGCCGGGGCGGTTGAGCGGATCGACGCGACGCGACCGGCGCACCCCGCCCGATTCCTGTCCGCCGACCTCGCCTCGCTCGACCAGGTCCGCGCGCTGGCCGACCGCATCGCTGCCGACCACGCCGCGTCGGGGGAACCGTTGACGGTGCTGGTCAACAACGTCGGGGCGATGTTCGCCGAGCGCGCGGACCTGGGCGGCGTCGAGGCGTCGTTCGTCGTCAACCACCTCTCGCCGTACCTGCTGACCGAACTGCTGCTGCCCACGCTCACCGCCGGGGCGCCGAGCAGGATCGTGAACGTGACCTCGGGCGCGGTCGGCGCCGCCAAGCGGGTGTTCGACGCCGTCGAGCCGCCGGGCGGCTACTACGGCTTCCACTGGTACGGCCGCGCCAAGCTCGCCAACCTCGCCTACACGCTCGACCTGGCGAGGCGGCTGGACGGCACAGGCGTGTCGGTCTTCGCCGCCGATCCCGGAGGCGCCGCGACCGACATGACCAACGGCACCCTGACCAACCCGAAGATCGTCTCTCCTGCCCTGCGGCTGCTGTGGCCGCTGGTGCGCCGCACGTTCGAACGCTCCACCTCCGGTCCGGCGTCCGCGGCGGCCAGGCCCTCGATCACCGCAGCCACCGACCCGACGCTGACCGGCCGGACCGGTCTCGTCATCGGACCCCAGGCCCACCCCGTCGCCCCGTTCCGCGCGGCGACCGACCGCCGCATCGCCGAGGCCGTACGCCTGCTCAGCGAAACCCACGCACCTGCGGCGGCCAGAGCGGATGCGTGACCATCCGCAGGTGCGTCCCCGGCCGCCCGCCGGTCACACGATCAGCGCCGGCCCGCTCTCTCCTCCTCGCCCATGGCGCAGGCGGCGGCATCGAGGAGGCGCCCCCGCGGTGGGCAGGCCGGGCAGCCCGCCCACCGCCCGGCAGCCAGGTCCCCCGGGAACGCCCGCATATGATCAGACGACGAGCCCGTGAACCACGACGAGCAACCTGGATTCTTCCCGCATGACGACCACACAGCTGCGCAAGGACGCCGCCCGCAACTGGGAGCGGATCGTCGCCACCGCCCGCGACCTGGTCGACCAGGGCGCCGCGTTGCAGCTCAACGACATCGCACGCCGGGCAGGCCTCGGGGTCGCCACGGTCTACCGGCACTTCGCCACCCCTGAGGCACTGCTGGAGACCGTCGCCGCTCCCTGCCTGGAAGCCCTGGCCGCGCATGGCGAGCAGGCTTTGGCCGACACCGACCCCTGGCGGGCGCTGGAGGGCTTCCTGGCCCGCATCATCGAAGCGCAGGTCACCGACGCCGCCCTGCCCCCGGTCGCCGCCGCGACCACGGACACCCTGCCGCGCACCACGGAACTCAAGAGGTCACTCGCGTCCGCCGGCACCACGCTCCTCGATCGGGCCCGCGAAGCCGGAGCCGTCCGCCCCGATCTCGCCGCCGCCGACCTCGTCCCGCTCATGTGCGGCATCGCCCACGCCGTGACCGTCCGCGGCGGCACCCCCGCCGACCGGATCGAAACCGCCCACCGTTACCTCGCCACCCTGCTCGAAGGCGTGCGCCCCACACCGCCGAACACGTGAGTTCCAGGATCGCGATTTCTCGCAAACGCTCCTTTCCCGGCCTCTACCTGTTCAGCCGTCCACCTGTTCATCGGCGACCTGTTCATCGGCGGCCTGGAGCCTGCCCAGGAGCATCAGCAGGAGCTCGTCCACGATCTGGTCGCGGGTGGCGTCGACCCAGCCGACGGCCCAGTCGTGCATGAGCCCGTTGATCGCTCCGATGAACGCGGCGGCCGTGACGCGGAAGTCGCGCGGGGGAATCTCGCCGCGGCCGGCGGCGTCGTCCAGCTGCTCGCACAGGAAGTCGATCCATCGGGCGCGGCGGTCCAGGCGCTGGCGGTCGAGCCGGGGGCTGACGCCGATGATCTCCACGAACGCGATGCGGGTGTGGCGGGGGTCGGCGGTGGCCCCGGCGGCGTACGCGCGGAACAGCCGGGCGCAGCGGTCGACGGGCTCCAGGTGCCGCACCTGGGGGAGGACGTCGAGGACGGTCTGCTGGGCGACGTCGTTGACGTACAGGTGCAGCTCGGCCAGCAGGTCCTCCAGGGTGTGGAACTCCTCGTAGAACTGGCGGCTGGACAGGCCCGCGGCCCGGCACACGTCCGTGATCCTGGTGGCGCGGTAGCCGGGGCCGGCGCCGAACAGGTCGAGGCCCGCCTTCAAGAAACGCCCGCGGCGCTCGGCCTGCCGTTCGGCCGCCGACCTGCCGCCGTACCTGCCCGCCGCCGGGGTGATCCTGCCCGCCACCGCGTCCTCCGCATCCCTGATGCATGAATTTTGGGCCTTGTCGCGGGCGACAGGCGTGCCTACCATCCAGTAACAAGTCTGAATATCGAAATGTTCAGACTTGCGCGGTTCGTGCGCCAAGGCGTGCGGACCCCTCGGCCGGCCATGCTCGATCTTCGCCCACCTCCCACCCCCCGGAGGAAGAACATGCACGCTTCGGCCCTCGCACGCCTGCGCAGATCCCTGCTCGCCGCCGCCGTGGCGGTCGCCGGCGCCGTCGTCTGCGGCGTTCCCGCCGGTCCCGCGAGCGCCGCCGGCGGACTGCGCGAGGTGATGTTCGTCGGCAACAACTGGGACGGCACCGCCGACGTCATCGAGTCGAGCGGGAGCTTCGCCAGGATCGGCCGGATCAACGTCATCCCCGACAAGGCCCGGCGGCTGGCCGAGATCTACCTGAACCCCATCAAGCTGGCCTTCTTCCTGGGCATCCGGCAGGGGCCCGGCGAGGGGCACGACCAGTTCGTCGACGACATGTACGCCACCCCGGACGGCACGGCCATGGTCGTCTCGCGCCCGAGCTTCGCCGACGTGGTGTCGATCGACCTGGCCACCGGCGCTCTCAGATGGCGGTTCCCCGTCTCCGGCTTCCGCGCCGACCACATGGCCGTGTCGCCCGACGGCACCCGGGTCGCGGTGTCGGCCTCCACCTCCGACACCGTGCACGTCCTGGACATCGACACCGGCAGGCAGCTCGGCTCGTTCGGCACGGGGGACAAGCCGCACGAGAACATCTTCACGGGCGGCGGCAGATACATCTGGAACATGTCGATCGGCGAGGTCGACAACGACTTCGACAGCCCGTCGCAGGACTGGCTGAAGGGCGACCGCCACATCACGATCGCGGACGCCTCGACGTACAAGGTCGTCAGGACCATCGACATGAGCGACCGGCTGGACGCCTTCGGCCGCAAGGACCTGTCGGACGCAGTGCGGCCCGCCGTCTTCACGCCCGACGAGTCGAAGCTGTACTTCCAGGTCTCGTTCTTCAACGGCTTCGCCGAGTACGACACGGCCACCGACAAGATCACTCGGATCAAGACCCTGCCGAAGAACCCGGTCACCAGCGAGGACCGCACGACCTGGGTGAACGACTCCCGGCACCACGGGCTGTCGATCAACCCGGCCGGCGACAAGCTCTGCGTCGCCGGGACGATGGACGACTACGCCACGGTCGTCGACCGGGCCACGTTGCGGGAGGGCCCGCTGGTGAGCGCGTCCAAGCCCTACTGGGCCACCGTCAGCGGCGACGGGCGGGCCTGCGTCATCTCCGAGAGCGGCGCCGACCGGGTCACGGCCATCGACTTCGCGACCGGGCAGAAGATCACCTCGGTGCCGGTCGGCGACCACCCGCAGCG
Organism: Microbispora sp. KK1-11; assembly: GCF_006874435.1. Lineage (NCBI taxonomy): Bacteria > Bacillati > Actinomycetota > Actinomycetes > Streptosporangiales > Streptosporangiaceae > Microbispora > Microbispora sp. KK1-11. The sequence goes on from NZ_VIRJ01000009.1 coordinate 143,268, forward strand.
TGTCCGCATCGCCCGCATCCCGGCCGGCTGGACTCCTCCGGCCGCCGGCTGAGCCTCCGCGAGTGCCGGGACGGGCCGTCTCGTCCCGGCACCACCGGGCGCGCTCGCCCGGCCCCCCGATCCGTGCCCGTCCGCCGGCCGGACGGCGACCACGGCGGCCACCACGAGCGCGATCGCGACCATGAGGACACACGCGAGCAGCAACGATCCGACGATCCACGCGCCCGCGATCTGCTGCCCCTGCGGGAGCGTGCCTGCCTCGGGAGACGCGGGCACGCTCCCTGCTCACGCGCGCCGGGGACTCAGGAGTCCTCCAGCTGGATGGCGGCGGCGGGGCAGACGGCGGCGGCCTCGCGGACCGCGGTGTGCCGGTCCTCGGCGGGCTCGGGCTCCAGTAGGACGACGATGCCGTCCTCGTCGCGCTGGTCGAACACCTCCGGTGCGATCAGCACGCACTGCCCGGCGCCGCAGCACTTCGCCTCGTCGACGATGACCTTCATGTCCATGTCCTCCTTGCCGATCGAGCCTTTGTCGTCAGGGGTCACCAGCGGACCGGGACCTCGCGCAGGCCGCCGACGGCCAGCCCCTCCACGCGTTCCAGCTCCTCCACCGGCACGGCCAGCTCCAGCGTCGGCAGCCTGCGCAGCAGCACCTCCAGGACGACCTGCAGCTCGGTGCGGGCCAGCGCCTGCCCCAGGCAGGAGTGGGCGCCGGAGCCGAAGGCCAGGTGGGGGTTCGGACTGCGGGTCAGGTCCATCTCGCCGGCGTTCTCGAACGCGGTCTCGTCGCGGTTGGCGGCGGCCATGCTGCACACCACGGTCGTGCCGCGCGGCAGGACCGCGCCGCTGACCTCGGTCTCCGCGTTGAGATAGCGGGGCAGGCCGAAGCCGGAGTTGGCGTCGAAGCGCAGCGACTCCTCCACCGTGGTGCGGATCAGCGACGGGTCGGCCAGCAGCCGCTCCCACCGGGAGCGGTCGGCCAGCAGCATGGAGACCATCTTGCCGATCATGTTGGCGGTGGTCTCGTGCCCGGCGACCAGCAGCGCCATGCCGGTGACCAGGATCTGGATGTCGGACAGCCCGCCGTCTTCCGGGCCGCCGACCGCGATCAGCTCGCTCAGCAGGTCGTCGCCTGGCTCGGCGCGCTTGGCGGCGACGAGGTCGGACATGTACTGGAAGAACTCGGCCTGGGCGGCCTCGATCTCGGCCTTGCCGTAGCGGGTGAGGTTGAGCAGCGTGTCGGACCAGTAGGAGAACCGGTCCCGGTCGGCGGCGGGCACGCCGAGCATGTCGCAGATCACGTAGACCGGCAGCGGGAAGCCGAGGCCGGCCCTGAGGTCGCCCGGGGCGCCGCGCTTGACCATGTCGTCGATGAGATCCTCGGCGATCCGGATCATGGCGGGCCGCATGGCGTTCATGCGCTTGGCGGTGAACCACCTGCCGACCAGGCGCCGCCAGTGCTGGTGCTCCTCGCCGCTGTCGGGGATGATCGTCGCCATCTCGCTGCTGAACACCCCGCCGCCGTCCGCCGACAGCCGGGCCGCGTCGGGCGCGTTGAGCTGACGGGTGAAGCGCGGGTCGGCCAGCACCTGCTTGACGTCCTCGTAGCGGGTCAGCAGCGTCGCCCGGTCGCCGCTGGGCAGCGTGACGTGGGCCACCGGGCATCGGTCACGCAACTCGGCCCACTCCGCGGGCGGGTCCAGCGCCGCGTCGTTCGGGATCGGGTAGCTCAGGACCTGCTCGTCGACGCTCATTCGGCATCTCCTCTTGTAGATGGTCGGTCGCATCACGTATGCCCGGGTCAGCGTGAAGGCCGGTCGTGCCGGTGCCCGTCCGCATGCAAACTCCCGGGCGTCTCGGGGCGGGTGTCTCAGGGGCGGGCGGCGGCCGTGCCCACGGCGTGCGCCCACGCGGCGCCGGCCGCGATCATCGCCCGCCATGCGCGCAGGGTCTTCGGTGGCATGCCGACGGCGAGCACTCCGGTCAGCCGCTCGCCCGCGCGGTAGGCGAGCAGGAAACGCCGCCGCGCGATGTCGCCGTCCACGACGACCGCTTCGTCGTGGCCGCGCAGGTGCCCGTACGCCTGGATCTTCATGCCGTACTGGTCGGACCAGAAGTACGGCACCGGGGCGAACGGCCGCCGGGCCTCGGGGGAGAGCAGGTTGCGGGCCACGGCCATGCCCTGCTCGGCGGCGTTGGTGCGGTGCTCGACCCGCATGGCCGTGCCGAACAACGGGTTGTGCCAGCGGGCCACGTCCCCCGCTCCGTACACGCCGGGGGCGGCGGCGCTGAACTCGTCGCACACCAGCCCGTCGGCCAAGGGGAGGCCGCTGTCCTCCAGCCAGCCCGTGTTGGGCACGGAGCCGATGGCCACCAGCACGTCGTCGGCCGGCAGGACCGCACCGTCGTCCAGCCGCACACCGCTGACCGCGCCGCCAGCGCCGACGACCTCGCGGACGGCGGCGTGGGTGCGCAGGTCGACCCCGTGGTCACGATGGACCTGGGCCAGGAACAGGCCGGCCCGCTCGCCGACGGCCTGCGCCATCGGGACCGGGCCCGCCTCCAGCATCGTCACCGCCGCTCCCAGGGCGCGGGCGACGGCGGCGACCTCGGCGCCCACGAACCCGGCCCCGACGATCACCAGCCGGCGTCCCGGACGCAGCCGGGCCTTCAGCGCGAGGGCGTCGTCCAGGGTGCGCAGCGTGTGGATCCCGGCCATCCCCTCGCCGCCCGGCAGGCGGCGGGAGCGTACGCCGGTCGCGACGACCAGCCCGTCGTACGGCACGCGGGCGCCGCCGGCCAGCTCCACCGTCCGCCCGGCCACGTCCAGCCCGGTCGCGGCCACTCCCAGGCGCAGGTCGAGACCCAGCGCCTCGATGTCGTCCTCCCGCCGCAGCGGCAGCCGGCCGGGCTCCCATTCGCCGGTCAGGATCTGCTTCGACAGCGGCGGGCGGTCGTACGGCGGATGCGGCTCGTCGCCGACGAGCGTGAGGACGCCCCGGTAGCCGGCCCTGCGCAGCGCCTCGGCGGTGACCAGCCCGCCCGCCGAGGCGCCGACGATCACGACCCGGTTCACGACTGCCCCAGCGTGTTCATCGCGTTCCCTCCGATAGCTGGTGAGACCGGCGACGGTAGCGCCGGTCAGGGCTCGGGGGGACGCCCGCGACCGGTTCAACCGGACAACGTTGTCCGGAACACCGTAGCCCGCCTGACAGCGATACGTCGAGTAAGAACGAGTGAGATGTCGAAAAATCGGACATTGATGTCCGGTTGCTATCCTGGCCGCATGGCTGTAGCGCGCCGGACGAACAGGGGACCCAGCGCCGCGGCGGGGAACCGGGCGGCGCTGATCGCGGCGGCCCGGGAGGTCTTCGCCGCCGACGGGTACGACGCGCCGCTCAGCGCGGTCGCCCGCGCCGCAGGGGTCGGCCAGGGCAGCCTCTACCGGCACTTCCCCGACCGCACCAGCCTCGCCCTGGCCGTGTTCGAGGACGGCGTCGCCGAGCTGGAGGCGCTGGCCGCCGAGCCCTGTGCGACGCTCGACGACCTGCTGACCCTGATCACGCAGCAGACCATCGCCTCGACCGCGTTCATCGAGATGGTCAGCGCGTACGCCGACGACCCGCGGATCATCGCCGTACGCGACCGCGTGGCCAAGGTGCTGGACGGCAAGCTCGCCGAGGCCCGGCGCGCGGGGCACGTCCGCGCGGACCTCACCACCGAGGACCTGATCCTGGCCGTCGGCATGTTCGCCGCGGTCCTCACGATGAGACCGGCGCCGGCCCGGCGCGTCGCCGCGGCACGGGCGTGGGCCCTGCTGCGCAGGGGCATGGACGCCTGACCAGGCGGTCCGGCGAGAAACGAGCGGGCCACGCTCGGCCGTGCGGCGTGCGTAAGCGCACCTCCCCGGGGACACGACAACGGGGAGGCGCATGGAGGACGGGTGGACTCGATCATCAACTGGCTCTGGGGCCTGTCGGGCGCGGTGCTCTACGCGGTCGTGGCGGCGCTGGTCTTCGCCGAGGACGCGCTGTTCGTGGGGTTCGTCGTGCCGGGGGAGACGGCCGCCGTGCTGGGCGGCGTGCTCGCCAGCCAGGGCAGGTTGTCGGTGTACTGGCTGGCGCTCGTGGTGACGCTCGCCGCGATAGCCGGCGACAGCGCGGGCTACTTCATCGGCCGCCGCCTCGGTCCCGGCGTCCTGGACTCGCGGGTTCTACGCCGCCGCCGCGACCGGGTGGAGAAAGCCCAGGCGCTGATTCGCCGGTGGGGCCCTCAGGCGGTGTTCTTCGCGCGCTTCGCCGCGTTCCTCCGCGCCTTGATGCCGACCCTGGCCGGGGTCTCGCGCATGAGTTACCGGCGGTTCTTCCTGTTCAACGTCCTGGGCGGGGTGCTCTGGGGAGTCGGTTGCACCCTCCTGGGGTTCTTCGCCGGGGCGGCGTACGAGCAGGTGCAGTCGGCCGTCGGCGGTGTGGTCGCGGCCGTTCTCGCCGCGGCCGTCGTGACCGCCCTGGTCGTGTGGCGCGTCCGGCGGCGCCGCAGAGGCTCCTGCGAGCACGGGAACTCCGGCCACTGAGCCCCCAGGCCAGGGGACGTTGCGAGCGGCGGTGCGGAAAACTGTCGGTCCCGTCTGGCAGGCTGGTCCGCTCATCGGAGATCGCATGAAGGGAGACCGCATGGCCAAGTGGCGTGACGTCGCCGAATCGGCGCCGGAGTTCGCCGCCCTGGTCCGGGAGTCGTTCGAGTCGCACAAGCACAAGACCATCGCGACAGTGCGCAAGGACGGTTCACCTCGGGTAAGCGGCATCGAGGCCTACATCGTCGGTGACGAACTGTGGTTCGGATCGATGCCCGGTGCTTTGAAGGCCCGTGACCTGCAGCGTGATCCGCGCTTCGCGCTGCACGGCCCTCCGGTTCTCCTCGGCGCCGGCGATTCCGCGGGCTCTTCGGGAGGCGACACGAAGCTGTCCGGGCATGCGGTCGAGGTCACCGATCGAGACCGGATCGCGCCGATGTTGGCCGCGCGCGGCTTCGGTCACGATGCCTTCAGCGAGTCCCATTTCTTCACGGCCGACATCCGCGAGGTCGTGTTGACGCGGATCGAGGGGCCTGCCATGGTCATGGACCTCTGGCGGCCCGGGCAGGGGCTCCGCCGCCTCGAGCGTCCCTAGGGCGGCAGGCGCCCGCCAAGCCGCCCGACGGGTGCGACGGCACGTGCGGGCCCGTCCACCGGACGGGCCCGCACGCGCCGCGGACCCCGGCTCTCCTCGGGACCAGGCCGGAGCGGTCTCATGTCCGAGCCGCTCTCGTGCCGGACCGAGCGGGGCGGGGGTCAGTCCCTGTTCGACTGCCGCCAGTCCCGTACGGCGTCGCGGATCTTGTCGAACACGGCCACCGGCGGGCCGACCAGCATGTTCGCGGTCGCGGACTCTCCGGCGCCCGGGTGGGGCCTGGTGGGGGAGATCGCCTCGGCGGCCCGGACCGCACCGGCCATCCGGCGCAACCGCTCCGGGGACGTGTCCTGACGCAGCCGGGGGAACTCCTCCCGCTCCTCGTGCGTGGCGTGGTCTACCACCGCCTTCTCCAGGGCGGCCAGCCGGGTGTCGAACTCGGGGTGGTCGACGCCGAGGTCGTACAGGTCGGACAGGGCGTGCTTGGCCTCGTCCTCCTCGTGCAGCCGGGCCTCGACGACCTCGTCTCCCGCCTTCGACCGCGCCGCCGGGTGCACGACCTGCTCCTCGGCGGCCTCGTGCACCGCCAGCAGCCGTACGAGGTCGTTGAACAGCTCGCGCCTGCGCTCGCCCCGCGCGGCGGCGACCTCCGCGAACATGGTCTTGATCTGGTTGTGCTGCGCCAGCAGCAGGTCGATGACGTCCTGTTCTGTAGCAGTGGTCACTTTCGTCACCTTTCGACTCGGAGACTCCGACCGCCTGCCCGGCATCGGCTGCCCTATACCCGGACGCTCTCCGTGAGCCGAAGGGCGCCGTGATGCGTCATAGAGAGCATGAGGATTACGCGTATCGCACTGCTGCCGCTGGCGGCCCTGTCCGCGCTGGCCGTCACCGCTCCCGCCGAGGCGGCCACGGCCCACAGGAAGCTGCTGGTGGAGTTGCGGGAGGAGGGCGGATTCGCCGGGCTGCACAACCGGGTGGCCGTCTACACGGACGGCTGCGCCGTGCTGAGCCGCCGCACCGGACCCACGGTCCGCAAATGCCTGACCGCCGCGGAGTGGCGCGGCCTGCGCGGCTCGCTGAAACACCTGCGGCTCGGGCGCTCGGAGTCGCAGCCGCCGGGGGCCGACTTCATCGCCTACCGGCTGGCCTACAAGGGGCACCGGGCGACGCGGTACACCCTGCCCCCGACCTGGCAACCGGTCGTGAGCAGGCTGGAGAAGGTCCTGGTCAAATACTGGGCGCCCAACTGACCTTCGCGGCTCAGCTGCGCAGGTAGGAGGCGCCGTTCAGGTCGACGATCGTGCCGCTGGCCCATTCGGCGTCCGGTGACGCCAGATAAAGGACCGCGGCCGCGATCTCCTCGGGCCTCGCCACCCGCCCGAACGGGCTCTGCGCGCGGATCTCGTCGCCCCGCGGCGCCTTGAGATGCTCGTCGGTCATGTCGGTCTCGACGAAGCCGGGCGCCACGGTGGCCACGGCGATGCCGAGGGGAGCCAGGGCGATGGCGAGCGACTGGCCCAGCGCGTTCAGTCCCGCCTTGCTGGCCCCGTAGGCGGGACTGTCCGGTTCCCCGCGGAAGGCGCCGCGCGACGAGACGTTGACGATCCTGCCGCCCGGAGCCATGTGCCGTACGGCGTTCCAGGTGACGTTGGCCGGCCCGACGAGATTGACGGCCAGCGTCTCGCGCCACACCGTCTGCCACTCCTCGTACGTGGTCTCCGTGATCGGGTGGTGCACGAAGACCCCGGCGTTGTTGACCAGGACGTCGATGCCCCCGAGCGCGGCCGCGGCCTCCTCGACCATGCGCCGCGCGTCGGCGGGGTCGGCGACGTCGGCCTGGACGACGGCGTGGCCCTCTCCCGGCAGTTCGGCACGGACCCGTTCGGCGAGGTCGGGGGAGCCGCGGTGATGGATCGCGACGCGGTCGCCGGCGGCGGCGAAGGCCACCGCGATCGCGCGTCCGATCCCGCGCGACGCGCCGGTGACGAGGACTGCTCGCTCACTCACAGGGGGAGACTATCGTCCCTTTCGTCCGGTCACGGCTCCTGGCCGAGGGTGCGTACGGTGACCTCCAGCCGGGAGGCGAGCTCGGCCACGCTGGTGCCGTACGTCTCGGCCACGGTGACGCCCTCGCGGTCGATGTGGAAGACGGCCAGGTCGGTGTAGACGCGGCTCACGCAGGCCAGCCCGGTCAGCGGGTAGGTGCATTCGGGGACGAGCTTGGGCGTGCCGTCCTTGGTGAACAGCGTCATCATGACGAACACCTGCTTGGCGCCCGTGGCCAGGTCCATGGCGCCGCCGACCGCAGGGATGGCGTCGGGGGCGCCAGTGTGCCAGTTGGCCAGGTCGCCGCGTGCGGAGACCTGGAAGGCGCCGAGCACGCACACGTCGAGGTGGCCGCCGCGCATCATCGCGAAGGAGTCGGCGTGGTGGAAGTAGGAGGCGCCCGGCAGTTCGGTGACGGGCATCTTGCCGGCGTTGGTCAGATCGGGGTCGATCTCGTCGCCGTGTGCGGCGGGCCCCATGCCGAGCATGCCGTTCTCGGTGTGCAGGACGACCCCGGAGCCGGTCGGGAGGTGGTCGGCGACCGTCGTCGGCTGGCCGATGCCGAGGTTCACGAAGGACCCGGGCGGGATGTCCCGGGCGACGAGGGCGGCGAGTTCGTCGCGGCCGAGCGGGCCGCGGCCGAGGTGTTCGCGGGTCTTCACGGTGCCGTTCACCGGGTCGCCTCCGTCGCGCTCAGGTCCAGGATCCGATCGACGTAGATGCAGGGGGTGACCACGGCCTCGGGGTCCAGTTCGCCGGTCTCGACGACGTGGTGCACCTGCGCGATCGTCAGCGTCGCGGCGGTCGCCATGACGGGCCCGAAGTTGCGCGCGGTCTTGCGGTAGACGAGGTTGCCCATCCGGTCGCCGACGTGGGCGGCGATGAGGGCGACGTCCCCCTTGATCGGATACTCCAGCACGTAGTCGCGGCCGTCGATGGTGCGCGTCTCCTTGCCCTCGGCCAGCGGCGTGCCGACCCCGGTGGGGCAGTAGAAGGCGCCGATGCCGGCCCCGGCCGCGCGCATGCGCTCGGCCAGGGTGCCCTGCGGGACGACCTCCAGCTCGATCTTCCCGGCGCGGTAGAGGCCGTCGAAGACCCACGAGTCGCTCTGGCGGGGGAACGAGCAGATCATCTTGCGCACCCGTCCGGCGGCGAGCAGCGCCGCCAGGCCGGTGTCGCCGTTGCCCGCGTTGTTGCTGACCACCGTCAGGTCGGTCGCGCCCTGCCGGATCAGCGCGTCGATGAGCTGTACGGGCATGCCGGCCATTCCGAAGCCGCCGATCAGGACGGTGGAGCCGTCCGCGATGCCCGCGACGGCCTCGCCGGGGTCGGTGAACACGGCGGTCATGACGCGCTCACGTTCTCGAGCACGACGGCCAGCCCCTGGCCGACGCCGATGCAGATCGCGGCCACACCCCACCGCTCGCGCCGTTCGCGCAGCACGTGGGCGAGCGTGCCGAGGACGCGGCCGCCTGAGGCGCCCAAAGGATGACCGATGGCGATGGCGCCGCCCCTGGTGTTGACGATCGCGGGATCGACCTTCCAGGCGTCGAGGCACACGAGCGACTGCACGGCGAACGCCTCGTTCAGTTCGACGGCGCCGACGTCGTCCCAGCCGATGCCGGCCCGGCGCAGGGCCTGATTGGCCGCCTCGACCGGCGCGTAGCCGAACATCTGGGGTTCGAGCGCGCAGGCCCCGCGACCGGCGACACGGGCGATCGGGTCGGCGCCGATCCGGTCGGCGGCGGCCTGCGAGCCGAGCACGACCGCGGAGGCGCCGTCGTTCAGCGGCGAGGCGTTGCCGGCCGTGATGGCGCCGTCGGGGCGGAAGGCCGGCTTCAGCCCGGCGAGGATCTCCGGTGTCGAGCCGGGCCTGATGCCCTCGTCCCGCGCCAGGTCGGCGCCCTCGACCGGGACGACCAGGTCGTCGTAGAAGCCGTCGTTCCAGGCGGCGTCGGCCAGCACGTGGGACCGCGCGGCGAAGGCGTCCTGCCGTTCGCGCGAGACGCCGAACCTCTCGCCGAGCTGCTCGTTGGCCTCGCCGAGGGAGACCGTCCACTCCTTCGGCATGCGCGGGTTCACCAGCCGCCAGCCGAGCGTGGTGGAGACCGCGGTCACATCGCCTGCGGGGAAGGCACGGGAGGGCTTGGGCAGCACCCACGGGGCCCGCGTCATCGACTCCACGCCACCGACGACGACGACGTCGGCGTCGCCGCTCTCGACGGTCCGCGAGCCGATCATGGCGGCGTCCAGGCTCGACCCGCACAGCCGGTTCACCGTGGTGGCCGGCACGGTCACCGGCAGCCCGGCCAGCAGCACGGCCATCCGGCCCACGTTGCGGTTGTCCTCACCCGCGCCGTTGGCGTTGCCCCACACCACGTCGCCGATCTCCGCCGGATCCAGCCGGGGGAGCTTGGCCAGCACGCCGCGTAACGCGGTGGCCGCCAGGTCGTCCGGGCGGACGCCCGCGAGCGCGCCGTTGAACCTGCCGAACGGCGTACGCGCCGCGGCGTAGACGAAGGCCGAGCCCATGACGTTCCCTTCTTGTTCGCTATGCGAACGCCGGTTCATTCTGCGAACATCCCGAGCATAGTCCATGCCGTCGGCGTGCGGCCGGTGCGTCCGCAAGAAGAGCGAGAAGAGGGTGTGCGCCCACGAGTACCCGCGCCTGACCATGTCGATCAATGACCCGAACGGCAAGCGCCACAAGACGGTCGTCATCAAGGCGTCCGGCAAGCTTCCCCGCCGGGCCTGCTTCTGCTAGGGAACCGGCGCCGGCCGGTCTAACCTGGGGCGATGTCGGTTGACGGTACGGCGGCATATGCCGATCTCACGGGGTTGCCTCCGCTGGTCGGGCGTGCGGTCCAGGTGGCCCGGGAAGCGGGCTTCGCGCCTTCCTGCCGGCCGGAGCAGGGGCGGCTGCTGTACGCCATGGCGGGCGGCGCGGAGACGATCGGGGAGACCGGCACCGGGTGCGGAGTGGGCCTGGCGTGGCTGGTCTCGGGCGCCCGGCCCGGGGCCCGGCTGGTCAGCGTCGAACGGGACGCACGTCGAGCGTCCCTGGCCGCCCAGGTCTTCATCGACCACCCGCAGGTCTCGGTCATCTGCGGTGACTGGCGGGAGATCCATCGGGACGGGCCGTACGACCTGCTCGTCCTCGACGGCGGCGGCCAGGGCAAGAGCGGCGAGCAGCCGGCCGATCCGCACCGGCTGCTCAGGCCGGGAGGCACGCTGGTCGTCGACGACCTGACCCCGGCTCGGCACTGGCCGCCGCGGTTCGACGGCGCCGTCGACCAGGCGCGGATGCACTGGCTCGACCACCCGGGGCTGGACGCGGCCGAGCTTCGCCTCGCGCCGGATCTGGCCGCGCTCGTGGCCACGCGCCGTTTCGCCGGCGCGCCCGTCGATTGAGCCGAGCCGCTCAGGGCTTGGCGGCGGTGACGGGCTCGGCGGGGACGTCGTGGCCAGCCCTACGGCCCGCCGGGCGTGCGGGGAGCGCGGCGGTGACGGCGGCGGCGACGAGGGCGGCGGCGCAGCCGATCAGCATCCCGGCGCGGAAGCCGCCCTCCGAGGGCAGGACGTGCCCGCCCAGCCGGATGGTCATCTGTGACAGGACGACGCCGACCACTGCGGCCGAGACGGTGGTGCCGATGGAGCGCATCAGCGTATTGAAGCTGTTGGCGGCGGCGGTCTCGGAACGGGGGACCGCCCCCATGATCAGGGCGGGCATCGCCCCGTAGGCCAGGCCGACGCCGATGTTGCACACGCAGGTGACGATCAGCAGGCCCCAGGTGGAACCCAGCAGGACCGTCGAGGAGCCGTAACCGAGCGCCATGACCAGGCTGCCGGCGATCAGGGTGACCTTGGGGCCGCGGGCGGCCGACAGGCGGGCGCCCAGCGGCGAGACGGCCATCATCATCAGGCCGGAAGGGGCCATCCACAGGCCGGCCGCCAGCATCGACTGGCCCAGGCCGTAGCCGGTGGCCGCGGGGAGCTGCAGGATCTGCATGACGATCAGCGCCTGGGCGTACATCGAGAAACCGACCACGATCGAGGCCAGGTTGGTCAGCAGCACCTGCCGCCGCGCGGTGACGCGCAGATCGACCAGCGGGTCCCTGACGCGCAGCTCCCACCAGCCCCACAGCAGCAACACGACCAGCGCGGCGGAGAGCAGGCCGAGTGTGGTGCCGCTCGCCCAGCCCCAGTCGGCGCCCTTGGAGACGCCCAGCAGCAGGCACACCAGCCCGGCACCCAGGCCGAGCACGCCGGCGACGTCGATCCGGCCCGAAGTCCGGGCGGGCGTGACCGGGACCAGGAGCCAGATCAGCACCGCGACCAGCACGCTCAGCACCGCCGAGCCCCAGAACAGCACCCGCCAGCTCGCGTACTCGGCGACCGCCGCCGCGATCGGCAGTCCGAGCGCGCCGCCGATTCCCATGGACGAGCTCAGCAGCGCGATGGAGGGGCCGAGCCGCTCGGGCGGCAGCAGGTCGCGCAGGGCGCTGATGCCCAGGGGGATCATGCCCATGCCCATGCCCTGCAGGCCTCGTCCGATGATCATGGGGGTCAGGGAGCCCGCCAGCGCGCAGACGACGCAGCCCGCGATGAGCGGCACAGAGCAGACCAGCATCATGAGGCGCTTGCCGTACAGGTCGCCGAGCCGGCCGGTGACCGGGGTCGTGACCGCTCCCGCGAGCAGCGTGACGGTGATCACCCAAGAGGCGTTCGACGCGGTGGTGTGCAGCAGGTTCGGCAGCTCGCCGATCAGCGGCACCACCAGGGTCTGCATCAGCGAGGCGACGATGCCGGCCACCGCCATCACGCTGACGATGCCGCCGGGGCGAGCGGCGGACGTGGAGCCTCCCACGTGGGTCTCCCTCGAATCGATGGTCAAAACGATGTGCACCATACACATCATGTGTTACACACACAATTCGTGTAGGGTGCACACATCTGTACGAGAAGGATCCGGCATGGACAAGCCCACGCATCTCATCGAGTTCGAGACCATGCTGCTCGGGCGGCACCGGCACCTCGACCGCAGCGCCTACCTGCTGCTCAATCGCATCCACGTCACGGGCCCGATGTCCATCGGCCAGCTCAGCGACGCCTTCGGGCTGGACGTGTCCACCCTCAACCGGCACACCTCGGCCCTGCTGCGCACCGGGCTGGTGGAACGCATCCCGGACCCCGACGGCGGCATCGCCCGCAAGTTCCGCCTGACCGATGAGGGCGAGCGGTGGCTCGGTGAGGAGCGCGAGAAGAACATCCTCGGCCTGGAGAAGGTGCTGGCCGACTGGACGGCCGAGGACGTCGCGGCCTTCGCCGCCTACCTGAGACGGTTCAACACCGACATCGAACACCTCGCCGGACGGCCCTGGCCCCGCCCCTGAGCCCGGTACGCCGGTTCACACGCCGCGAGACGCCGAATGCCGCGCTGGCGCCGGGACGCCCCATCGATCGAGCAGGGTGGTGACGCGGCGTGAGCCGCTTCGTGAGGCGACGGCCCGAAGCGTCCCGAGCGCCGGGGTGCCGACGAACTCGCCCGCCGGGACCGTGATCAGGCGCGCTCCCGCTCGGCCCGCTGCCGGACCAGCTCCTCGACCGCGCTCGGCAGGGTCGTCTCGAAGTCGATCAGCTTCGCCCAGGTCGGGGTCACCACGATCCGGACCATACCGTCGTAGAGCGAGCGGACCTCGGCCTCCCACTCGACCCGCTGCTCGGGCGTCATCTCGTACGAGCCGTTCATCTGGAGGTACTCGTCCGGGATGCCGTCGACGACGTCCAGCTCGGCCCGGCCGCGGATCAGCAGGATCTTGGGCGGGTGCACCTCGGTGTCGATCGTCAGGGCGACCATCGGGTTCTCGCGCAGAGCCGGAAGCTTCGGGGCGTTCTTCGTGGTGCACATGACGATCTCCGAACCGTTCCAGGTGAACGCGATCGGGATGTTGCGGGGCGTGCCGTCCTTGGCCACGTACGCCAGCCGGGTCACGTCGCGCGCCAACAGCTCTCGGCTGATCGGCCGGTCCAGAATCTCGGTGATCTCGTTGGCTCGCATAGCCGTCCCTCCAGGGTCGTTGTCGTGATCCGCTCCAGGGACGGAGCCGTCGGAGCCTTCTCGACATCCGCCGGCCCCCGAGTTCCAAATTCTTTCCGCCCAAGCACATCTGGCCGGCCGATCCCCGCCGCTGCCGCACGGCCGGAGTACCCGGCGATGGAGCAGCGGGGGCCCGGCGGGCGCCGGCCGCCCCCACTCTCCTTCCACCACGCCGGATCAGCCGGGTCACACGCCGGTGATGGTCCATTGGTTGTTGGTGTTGTTGTTGGGCGTCCACATGCCGACGGCGGAGCCGGCGGTGGTGTAGCCCATGCCGTCGAGGGACGTCCCGGTGCCGCGGTTGATGATCTGGTAGCGGCCGTTGCCCAGGTCGTTGAGGCGCCACTGCTGGTTGTTGCCGCCGTTCCAGGCCGACTGCCTGGCGTTGGCGCCGTTGGCGGTGTTGCCCCAGCTGTCGGCCACCATGCCGTTGGTGCGGTTGACGATCCGATACCAGCCGCCGCCCAGGTCGACCAGCTGCCACTGCAGGTTCGTGCTGCCGTCCCAGTTCCACTGCTTGAGGTTCGACCCCGACGCCACGTTGCCGCCGCTGTCCAGCGCCAGGCCGGTGGTGACGTTGGCGATCCGCACGTAGGTCGACGGCGTGGAGCCTCCGCCGGAGCCGGTCAGGCGATAGGTGCGGCCGGCCTGGCCGGGCAGCGCGATGACGTCGGCCTCTGGTTTGGTGACGGTGACGGCGCCGCCGGTCGCGGCGTCGGCCACCTGGTAGGTCCCGGTGAAGATCCGGTTGCGCACGTTGACCGTGCCGTCGCGGTCGAACTTGACGAGGATCTCGATGGCCCCGTCGGAGCTCCAGGTCGCGTCCACCGTGTAGCCGCCGCGTCCCCGCAGGCCCTGCACCTTCCCGCTCGGCCACACAGAGGGCAGTGCGGGCAGCACGTGCAGCTCTCCGTTGTGGCTCTGCAGCAGCATCTCGGCGATGCCGGAGGTGGCGCCGAAGTTGCCGTCGATCTGGAACGGCGGGTGCAGGTCGAACATGTTCGGCGCGAGCCGGTCCGTCCGCACGAGCAGGCCGATCAGGTTGCGCGCCCGGTTGCCCTCCTCCATCCGCGCCCAGTAGTTGATCTTCCAGGCCAGTGACCAGCCGGTGCCGTCGTCGCCGCGCAGTTCGAGCGTCCGGCGGGCGGCGTTGTAGAGCGTGGGTGTGCCGCGCTTGGTGATCTGGTTGCTGGGGTGCAGGCCGTAGAGGTGCGAGATGTGCCGGTGGTTCTGCTCGGTCTCCACCCAGTCGTACAGCCACTCCTGGATGTTGCCGCGCGAGCCGACCTTCATCGGAGGAAGCCGGTCGCGGGCGGCCAGGACCTGCGCCCGGAAGCTCGCGTCCGTGCCGAGGACCTCGCTGGCCTTGGCGCAACCGTTGAACAGGTCGCGCAGGATCTGGTTGTCCATGGTCGGGCCGGCGCACACGCTGACGCCCGAGTGGTGGTTCAGCTCGGGGGAGTTCGACGGGTTCGTCACCAGATACCCCAGGCTCGGCTCCTGGACGAGCGTCTCCAGGAAGAACTGCGCCGCGCCCTTCATCGCCGGGTAGTACTGCCGGAGGAAGTCGAGGTCGCCGGTGAACAGGTAGTGGTCCCAGATCATGGTGGACAGCCACGCGCCGCCGGTCTGCCACATGCCCGCCGAGGCGAAGTCGACCACCGACGAGCCCCGCCATCCGTCGGTGTTGTGGTGGGTCACCCACCCGCCCGCGTTGTACTCCACCCGGGCCGTACGGGCACCGCTGACCGTCAGGTCGTTGATCATCCGGAACACCGGCTCGAAGCACTCCGCCAGGTTCGTCGTGTTGGCCGGCCAGTAGTTCATCGGCAGGTTGGCGTTGAGGGTGTATTTCGAGTCCCACGCCGGGCTCAGCGAGTCGTTCCAGATGCCCTGCAGGTTGGCCGGCTGGGTGCCCGGCCGCGAGGAGGAGATCAGCAGGTAGCGGCCGTACTGGAACAGCAGCACCGAGAACTGCGGGTCGTTCGTGTTCGCGTGCTGCGCGATCCGCACGTCGGTCGGCTGGTCGGCCGCCGAGGTGCGGCCGAGGTCGAGCGTGGTGCGCCCGAACAGCCGCTGGTAGTCGGCGACGTGGCGGGCGCGCAGGTCGTCGTAGGTCCTGCCGTTGGCGGCGTCGAGATAGCGCCGCGCGATGCCCTGGTAGTCGCCGCTGGTGTCCTTGAAGTTCACGTAGCTGGAGCCGATGGAGATCAGCACGGTCACGCTGTTGGCGCCCCGCACCTGAAGGGTGCCGCCGGAGCTGCTGACCGTGCCGCCGTCGGCGACGGCCCGGGCCAGCGCCAGGAATCTGACCTTGCCCGCCAGACCTCGCTGGTCGCCGGAGACGCCGTCGAGCGCCACCGTCGTGCCGTCCGGACTGGAGCGCGTCGTCCGCTGGGGGCTGTCGAACGTCGCGGAGAACGTGATGGACCCGGGTTTGTCGGCGGTCAGGCGCAGGGCGATCACCTGGTCCGGCGCGCTCGCGAGCACCTCTCGCCGGTACCGGACGCCGTTCTGCAGGTACGTCGTGGTCGTGGTGGCCGTGGTCAGGTCCAGGAACCGGTTGTACTCCGAGACTCCGCTGGCGCTGCCGAAGGTGAGCCGCAGGTTGCCGACGGTCTGGTACGCCAGCTGAGCGGAGGGGTTGCCCAGCATGTTCTGGTCGATCAGGGTCTGGGCCTGGCTCCACTGGTTCTGGAAGACCAGCTGCCGGATCTGCCCGAGAGCTCCCGCGCCCTTCGTGTTGCTCTGGTCGTACGGCCCGCCGGCCCAGATCGTGTCCTCGTTGAGCTGCAGGCGCTCGGTGTCGACGTTGCCGAACACCATGGCGCCCAGCCGGCCGTTGCCGATCGGCAGCGCGCGCAGCCAGTCGGTGCCGGCGCTTGCGTCGTACCACAGCGCCAGATCGTTCGCGGCGCGCACCTCGGGAGGGGCCGCCGCCGCGGCTCGGGCGGTCGCCGTCCACTGGAACGGCGCCAGCGCGGCTCCGGCTCCGACCGCGCCGAAACGCAGCACCTGCCTTCGGGTGAAATCAGACAATTCAGTTCTCCAAGTCCACGGCGGGGTACGGACACTCGGAATCGTTTCGACCGGAAGCTCCGCTCCGGCGAGACGCAGCGGGTGTCCTGGGGGATGACCTGCGACCCGAAGGCCCTGAGCGAGGTGGCGGTAAGGGCGGGTGTTCTCCGGCAGGGTCTCCCACCGCCATAAGAGGCCCTGCCGGAGCCCGGAGAGGGTGGTGTGTGCGGCCCTCTCCGGAGTCAATGGGAGATCGATCGGCACAACGTGCCGCGATCGGTCACGGGCTGGTGCAGCTGAGCGACGGGGCCGACGGCGTGCCGGTGGCGAGGAACCCGAAGGTGGCCGAGCCGGACGCCGGGATCGAGCCGTTGAAGGAGGCGTTCTTCACCGTCACCGCGGAACCGCTCGTGCTCAGCGTGCCGTTCCACAGCTGGGTGATCGTCTGGCCGCTGCCGAGCGTCCACCTGACGGTCCAGCCGTTGACGGCCGAGCCGCCCGCCGTCACCGTGACCTCTCCCTGGTAGCCGCCGGGCCACGAGTTCACGGTGCGGTACGCGGCCGAGCAGGCGCCCGGCGGCGGGGGCGACGGACTGGTGGTCGGCGACGGCGACGGCGACGGCGACGGCGAGGGCGAGGGCGAGGGTGAGGGCGACGGGCTGGACGAGGGCGAGGGCGACGGGCTGGACGAGGGGGAGGCGCTCGGCGACGGTGACGACCCGCCCGGCGGCACGTATGGGCACTTGTTGCGGTACATCGAGATGTTGCTGGAGTCCGCCAGCGGGCACAGGAACTGGGTGTACCGGGTGTCGTTGTCCACCCAGATCTTCAGCCACGGGATCAGCACCCGCATCTCGGTCGTGTTGGCCCGCGTCGCGAACAGGTGGTCCACCCCGGTGATCTCCACCCACGCGCTCGGCGTCGTGGCCGGCAGCGTGCTGTACAGCCCGTTGAGATACGACTGCGTGACCGTCGTGTCCCGCTGCCCGGAGATGAACATCGTCGGCACCCGGTCGTTGTACAGGTCGTAGTTGCCCACGGGGGAGCCGGGCGCGAGCCCGACCCCGGCCTTGAGGGACGGCCGCCGGAGCAGCGCGCTGAGGACTCCCGCGCCGCCCGCCGAGTGGCCGACGACCGACAACCGGTTCGGGTCGACCCGGTCGCGTACCGAACTGCGCTGGGTGAGGTAGTCCAGCGCGGCGAGCAGCTGGGTCCCCCGGGCGTCCGCGCTGTCGGTGCGGCTGTTGGTCTCGATGCCGATCACCACGAAGCCGAACGAGGCGAGCCAGGGACCCATCCAGGCCTCTTCGTTGGCGAACAGGGCGGAGTAGCCCGGCACGATCGCGACCCCGCCGAACGTCCCCTGGCTGGTGTCGGTCGGGTAGTAGATGACTCCGCCGCCGAAGCCGTTGCCGGCCGGCACGCTGGTCTGGGCGGTCGCGAAGGTCCCCCTGGTGGCCGCGACGCTCGCCACGGTCGGGTTCGGCCCGCGCTGGAAGGGATTGTCCGCGGCCGACGCCGGCCGGGTCGCGATGACCGCCGAGAACAGCCCGAGGACGGCCACCGCCGCCGCCATCGCCCTGCTCATCGCACGCCGGAACGACCGGCTCCGCGAGCCGGGCCCCGACGCGGACGGGTCCCTGGGTGGCCGCCGGGTTCCCGGCGGCGGAACGGCGTGTGCGCCCATGCCTGAGCCTCCATGACTGCAACCAGAAAAAGGGGAAACGCGGGGCATTCAGCGCTGGACGCCGTGCTCCCGTGCAAGGGAGCGCACACCACGAGGGCGTCGCGAACGGCGGGCCTCCGCCCCGTGCACCACCACCGGACAGCGGGAGACCACCTCGGGGCTCAGTGTGGAAACCTCACCGAAATGTGTCAAGAGCAGGGTCCCGCAACGAAAGGCCGGTGCCGCGTAAATCACCTCGTGATCCCGGAACCGCCGCGGTCGGTGCGTGATCCGGGAGGGCGCCCATCGGATGAACGTTTCACCCGTCGCGGCCGCCGGTGAGCCCGGAGAGTCCCTGATGCAGCAGTTGGGGCGCGTTTGCGCCCTCCCGCGTTCGCGTCCCGACGTGCTGCGTCACTTGACACCGTGCCCTCGCCTCGGCTTTGCTCCGCTCCACCACCACCGGTTGATCTCTCGGAGTGGGGGAGGACGAAGACGAGTTCGAAATGTTAACGCTAACAATAGGTCGAGGGCATGCCTGCGGCTGTGCGGCTTCGGCCTTGGTGGTGTCACCGCAGGCGAGGATGACGGTGGCGCCGGCAGGCGTCGTACGATCTGTCCGAAACAGTGGATGGGCCGCTAGCGCTGCCCCGGGCAGTTCCGGGGGTCGACGCTCTGTGCGGCACCGACGACGGTGATCTGGGCAGGGCTTTCCGGCACCGTGGCGGCGGCCGTGCACACGATCTGCGCGACGGCCAGCGTGGACAGTTCGCCGGCCGGAGTGGACACGGTCACCACCAGGTCGCCGGCCGATTCGGTGGTCACCGAGAACGGGCCGGCTTCGGGCGGGACGTCGGTGGTGAGCCCGTCCGCCTGTTCCCTCGCGGTCGGTTCGGCAGCCAGCAGCGCGAGCGTGTCCGCTTGGGACAGCCGGAAACCGGGCCTCGTCACCGCGCTGAGCCGGCCGTTCTTCACCAGAAAGAGGGTGATCCTCATGGCTGGTACGATGGCCGGTGCGACACCTCCGCTCGGTGGGTCGCCGGCGCGGATGGCATCGCTGGGCTGCACGCCGCAGCCGGCCACGGCGACGAGCGATACGAGACCCGCGGCGAGCACGCGGCGGGTGACCCCGATCCTCACCACTGACCTCCGTCCGGATCATGTGCCCGGCGTGGCAGGCGCAGTGTGAACACGGCGCCGCCGTCCGGGGCGTTGGTGACGGCGAGGTCGCCTCGATGCAGGCGCGCGTTCTCCCGCGCGATGGCGAGGCCGAGGCCGCTGCCCTCGGACCTGGCCCTGGCCGCGCTGGCCTTGTAGAACCGGTCGAACACGTGCGGCAGCACCGCTTCGTCCAGCCCCGGCCCGTGGTCGCGGACCTCGAGAGCGATCCAGTGCGCGTCGGCGCGAAGTCGTACCAACACCGGGGGCTCGCCGTGCCGCAGAGCGTTGCCGACCAGGTTGGCGAGGATGACGTCCACTCGGCGCGGGTCCAGCCGTGCCGTCACCGCGGGGGGCAGCTCGGGGTGCACCTGCTCCGACCAGCCCCGGGCACGCAGGGTCGCGCGCACCAGCTCGGCCACGTCGACCTCGTTCAGGGCGAGGGCCGCGACGCCGGAGTCGAACCTGCTGATCTCGATGAGGTCGTTCACCAGAGCGGTGAGGTTGAGCGTCTCCTGGCTGACCAGCCTGGCGGCCCTGCCGGCGGGCTCGGGCAGCCGGGCCGCCTCCTCGTCGAGGACGTCGGCGACCGCGGTGAGCGCGGCCAGCGGGGTGCGCAGTTCGTGGGACACGTCGGCCACGAAGCGGCGGGCGTCGGCCTCCATCTCGCGCAGCTGCTCGACGTGCCGTTCCAGCTCGGCGGCGGTGTCGTTGAAGGTGCGCGCCACATCGGCCAGCTCATCGGAGCCGCGGACCGCGATCCTGGTCCGCAGCTCGCCCTGGCCCAGCAGGTGTGCCGCCCTGCCGAGCTCGCGCACCGGCCCCAGCACGCCACGGGTGGCCAGCAACGCGAGGACGACCGCGAACGCCAGGGCCGCCCCGCCGGTGAGCCAGGCGCGCATGGCGAGCTGGTCGATGCTGCGCTGTTCGGGAGCCAGGCTGTGCGCGGTGTAGACCTCGATGCCGGACGCCCGCGCCGGCCGGTCCCGCTCGACGATCAGCAACGGCGTGCCGATGATCAGGTAGGGCCCGTCCTCCCACACGACGCGTTGCCACGCGATGTTGCCGTCGGCCACCTCCCGCCGCAGCTCCTTGGGAATCATCTCGGGATCCAGGCCCTGCCGGCATGGCAGGCCGGCAGGCAGGCATGGCAGGCCAGGGGCGCCCAGCGAACGCGCCTCGTGGTAGATGGCGACCGCGTCGTTGTTCCCGTCGGCCACGGCGCGGGCGATCTCGCCGAGTTGGCCCGCGTCCGGCGCTGGATTCCGTAGAGGGAAGAGCGCCTCCAGGCGGCTTCTCATCGCTACCACCGCGGCATCCTGGGCGCGCTGCAAGATGGCGTTGCGGGCGTCGATGTAGATCGCGCCGGCCACCGCCGCCGCGGTGACCACACACAACAGCGCGAACGCGAACAACAGCCGGGCACGCAGCCCCAGGCTCGGCCGAGGTGCCACCGGCCGCTTCACACCGGCCCGAACCGGTACCCGAACCCGCGCACCGTCTGCACATAGACGGGCGCCGCCGAGTCGTCCTCGATCTTGGCGCGCAGCCGCTGCACGCACGCGTCCACGAGACGCGAGTCGCCGAAGTACCCGTGCTCCCACACCGACTCCAGCAACTGCTGGCGGCTGTGCACCCGGCCTGGCGTACCGGAGAGCTCGAGCAGCAGGCGCATCTCGGTCGGGGCCAGGCTGACCGCCACGCCGCGCTTGGTGACCACCAGCCCGGCCCGATCGATGGTCAGGTCCGCGTGCCGCTCCAGCTCGGCCTGGTCCCGGCCGATCCGCCGGAGCACCGCGCGAATGCGTGCCTCGAGCACCCTGGGCTGCACCGGCTTGACCACGTAGTCGTCGGCGCCCGCCTCCAACCCGGCCACCACGTCCATGTCGTCGCTGCGCGCGGTCAGCATGATGATCGGCACCTCACCGGCGGCCCGGATGCGGCGGCAGACCTCGAACCCGTCCATGCCAGGCAACATCAGATCGAGCACGACAACGTCGGGAAGGTCCATCCGCAGCCGGTCCAGCCCCTGCTCGCCGGACTCCACCGCGCGCACCCGGTGCCCGTGCTGGGTCAGGGCCAGATCGAGGCCCTCCCGCACGGCCGGATCATCCTCGATCAACAACACTCGCGACACGCCGCCGACTACCACAGCACGCTCCGTAACTCGCCCGCCGGTCAACCCCGTCCACTGTCGACCGGCCGTGTCCCCGACTCGTCCGCGTCATGTCATGGTTGTGTCACGGTCGCGCCGGCGGTGGCCGCGGTCGATAAACGGTGACATACGGCGCACAGCCCACGGACATTCGGCGCCAATCGTATGTCGGCATGAACGAATTACGCACCATCCCGCCTCGGCCCCGAGACCGGCTGTTCGCCGTGGTCACGCTGGTGCTCGCCGTGCTCCTGCTGCCCGCGGCGTTCATCCGGCATCCCGGCCGCGCCCGCGAACTGGCCTGCACCTGGGCGTTGCGGATGCGATTCCCCGCCGAGGACCTCACCGGGCTCACCGACGGCGCCAGAGCGGCGTTCACCGCCGCGCGCACCGAGGCGCTGTGGCGTCACGGCCAGCTCATCGGCCTCACCTCGGGATACCGCGATCCCCTTGTCCAACAACGGATGTTCAACGAGGAGGTGCGCCGTTCCGGCTCCCCTGCCTCGGCACGGATGCTCGTGTTACCACCCGCGGAATCCCCCCACGTCAAGGGCATCGCGCTGGACGTGCGCCCGCACGAAGGCGCGCGCTGGCTCGAGGAACACGGCGCCCGCCATGACCTCTACCGCATCTACGACAACGAGTGGTGGCACTTCGAGTACCGCCCGGAGTGCGGCGGCACGCCACCACGACGACGACCCCACCCCGGCGTGGGCTACGAAACCGAGAACGGGGACCAGAGGTAGCCCGGGTCCGGGTCCACCCCTGCGCGCGTTCTGGGACGTTGACGTGGTCCCGGCGGCATCGGGAGGTCGGCCTTGTCGCGGCGGCCGCTCACGAGGCCGCGCATGGCGGGGCGCGAGCTCGCCCACGGCGTGGACGGCGCCATGAAGCGGGCAAGAAAAGACGACCGTCCAGGCCACGATCAGCGGCTCACGCCCGGTCCTGAGCGGTACCGGACGGGCGTGAATGCGAGGTGTCGTGCGCCTCTGTCGCAGTACGTGTCCGCCCAGAGCCCTCACTGCCCGAAGGAGAACCGGAGCCGGGCATTGATCAGGAAGTTGAGCCGGTGACGCAGACGGCCGATGACAGCCTGCTCCGGAGCTTCCGCAGGCGTCAGCAGCGTCCAGCGCAGTGCGCACCCGCCATCCTCGGTCGGCCGGATGTCGAACCGGATCTCGTCATCGGGCCTTTCGGGCCACAGCGACGACCAGACCACGAGTTCTGGCTCCACCGCCCGGAGAATGCGCGGCTCGACTTCATCGGGGCGCAGGTCCAGCCACTGCCGCCCGCCGGGTCGCCGAGGCTCGGTCAGGCTCTCCCACACGATGTGAGGCGGCGGCGGCTGCCTGCGCTCTCGCGAACCCAACTCGATCATTTCCGCAGTCTAGAAGGCGGCCGTCTACCTCGTGAAAGGCAAGAACAGGCCGCAGACCCGATCCTTGTCTTCGTCGGTAGCGGGGAGCGCGGCGATCTGTCGGATCTGGTCGAGTACTTCGTTGACTTCCTGCTCGCGGACGGCGCGGGCGTAGCAGGCCGGGTCCAGCCAGCCGCCTTCGGGGAAGGTCCACCCTTTGCCCTCGCCGATGATGCGTTCGGCTTCCGGCCGCTGTCCGTAGAACTCCAGCCAGCCGCGTATGTAGATCCAGGCGCCCATGACTCGATTGTGGTGGCAGCGCGGCGGTTGCCCTGCGGGGCCTTGTCGCAGAGGCGGCGGGTTCCCATCGGCTGGGGTTCGGCAAGCCGCGCCGTACAGGAGGTCTACGGGTGCGACGCGCCCGCATGGGCCGCAGCCGGACGGCTCGCGGCGAGGGCCTGGTCGAGCGAACCGCCGATGTGAGGCGCCTGGCCTGCTCCAGACCTCCGCGGAGGTCGATCGAGATCATCGCCCCTGTGCCCCTCGTCTGTAGTGCACACGGGAGACGCTCGGGTGGGTGCTCGGCCACGCGGCGACGCGCTGGGCGTTCGCCTGCTGCGCCCGGACCCGGATCGGGAGCGTGGCCAGCCCCCGGTGCAGGAGATAGGCGCCAAGCGGGTGAAGAAGGGCACCCGTGATGGCGCGGACCCGGCGCAGCGCGGCCGCGTGCCCCTGGTCGCAGGCGATGACGTCGCCGTGCCCCCCGAGGTACTTGGTCGCGCTGTGCAGCACCATCGAGGCGCCGAAATCGACGGGGTTCTGCAGGATCGGGGTCGCGAACGTGTTGTCCACGAGAACGGGAACGCCGCGGGCCGCCTCGACGACGGCGGCACGGAACGTCCCCGGTCGGCGTCCTGGCGCGGGCGCAGCCGATGTGCTCAGGCCCGGGCGGCGCGTTCGATCGCCACTCCCACCCCGTCGAGCAGGTGGTCCAGGCCGGCGCGGAAGTCGTCGTCCGGACCGGCCCCCGGGTCAGGGGCGAACACTCCGGCCTCGACGGCGTGGGCCAGCGCCGGGAAGCGGCCGGGGTCGGCGAGCTCGGTGAGCAGGGCGGCGTACGCCGCGTCGGCCCTTTCCTCTGGTTGGGCGGTGATGGACGTCAGGAGCTGGGCCGCGCCGCGCACGTAGTGCAGCACCAGCATGACCACCGAGAACCGGGCCCGCCAGTCCAGCGGCGTGCCGCCGAGGGCGCGGAGCGCGGCGTCCAGCCAGGCGAGCTGGCCGGGGTCCATCGGCGGGGAGTTCACCAGCTGGACGATCCACGGATGCCGCAGGTAGACGCCGAACAGCTCGACGGCCCACCGGGTGAGTGAGCCGCGCCAGTCGGCCGGCGCCGTGCCGAACTCCGGCGGCGGGCCGGGCGCGGCGTCCAGCATGAACAGCTGCAGGTCGTCCTTGCCGTCCACGTGCCGGTACAGCGACATGGGCGCGCAGCCGAGCCGTTCGGCGAGCCGGGCCATGGACAGCGCGGCCAGGCCCTCCTCGTCGGCGAGGGCGATGGCCGCCGCCACGATCCGCTCCAGGCTGAGCGCGGGCGTGCGTCCCCGCCCCTTCGGCTTGGCCCGCCCCCACAGCACGTTCAGCGCGTGCGGCAGCTCGTCTCCGATGTCGTCCGGCATTCCAGGGAGCTTACCAGTTTGCGTATGGCCTACGCGTTGCGTATATGGTACGCAATAAGCGTATGCCATACGCAAACAGTCGACACCCCCTTGGAGCCGTCATGCACACGACGATCGACAGCCCTCCGCCGGTGCCGGCCCGCCGGCGTCCGTGGTGGCGGCGCCGCTGGACGGTGCCGCTCGGCCTGGTCACGGCCGGATTCCTCGCGTTCTCGCTGCCGCCGTACCTGACCGGGGACCGGTCGCTGTCCCGGGTGCCGCAGCCAGAGGGGTTCGGCCTGCACTACCCGCTGCTCGTGGCGCACGTGTTGTTCGCCTCGGTCGCCATGGTCACCGCGTTCTTCCAGGTGTGGCCGTGGTTCCGCCGGCGACACCCGGTGTGGCACCGGCGCGCCGGGCGGGTCTACGTGTTCGCCGGGGTGCTGCCGGCCGGGCTGACCGGCCTGGTCATCGGGGCGCGCACCCCGTTCGGGGCGTTCCTCGCGGTCAGCGACGTGCTCCTCGCCTTGCTGTGGCTCGCCTTCACCGTGGCGGGCTGGCGCGCCGCCCGCGCCCGCCGGTACGCCGACCACCGGCGCTGGATGCTGCGCAGCGCCGTGCTGACCTACTCCATCATCACCAACCGGCTGTGGACCGGGATCCTGATCATCGCCCTGCCCCCGCTGCAGGACACCGTCTTCCACGGCGACCCCGACCTGATGGCGTGGACGATCTCCGGGCTGTCCGGCTGGCTCGGCTGGACGATCCCGCTGCTGGCCGTGGAGTGGTACCTGGAGCGCGAGGTGGCCCGCCGCGGCCGCCGCACCGCGGTCGCGACCTGATCCCGGAGGGCCGATCCCGGAACGACCGGCCCTCGGTCGCCCGAGCCGAGGAGCCGGCCCCGGCGACCGGGTCCGATCCCGTTCTCGTGGTCGGCGTGACGAACGACCCGGCCACGCCGCACCAGTGGGCGCCGCGCCTCGCCGCCCAGCTGCGCACCGGGGTGCTGCTGACGCTGAACGGCGAGGGCCACGGCGCGTACGGCCAGAACCAACGCATCGACGACGAGGTCAACGCGTTCCTGCTCGACGGGACGGTCCCCGCCGAGGGCGCGCGCTGTGGTTGATCAGGACAGGGTCACAGGCCGTAGGACGGGAACAGGTTCGTGGTCGGCCAGGAGGTGACGCTGTCGGCCGCCACGTGCAACGGGTAGTCGATGTCAGCGGTGTAGTTCTGGCCCGAGGCGTCGTTCCACCGGTTGAACAGCACGACCCAGCTCAGTCCGTCATACCGCCGGACCATGAGGGTGGAGGTGCCGGGATACGCCCCGTCGTGCCAGGTGTTCAGGGCGCTGCCGATGGGGCGGACAGACCAGCCCATGCCGTAGTAAGAGCCGCTCCAGGCGATATTGTCGGGCGGGGCGAACATCTGCCCGATTGTCGACGAGGTGAGCAGGCCGGGAGCGTCGAAGATCGTGGTGAACTTCGCCATGTCGACGGCCGAGGAGAGCCAGGCGCCGTGCGCGGCCATGTTCTCGAGGTTGAACGTCCCGTACGGCATCGGCACCTGAGCCCCGGAGTTGTCCAGCACGGTCGTATCGCTGTACGGCGAATAGTAGGGGACCTCCGAGGACCGCCGCAGGCTCTGCGCCGTGCGGCCCTGCACCATCCGGGTGATCTTCACGGGGGCGAGCACGTTCTGCTGGACGTAGGTCGCGTACGGCAGGCCGGTGACCTTCTCGATGACCTTGCCGAGCAGCATGTAACCGTAGTTCGAGTAGGCGTACCTCTCCCCGGGGTCGAAGTCCAGCGTGCGCGTCGACATGTAGTTCATGATGTCGGCCTGCGTCACCGGCAACGGCACGTGGAGTGCGCTGCTGACAGTGAAATCCTCCCGGTACATCGGATCGAACCCGGATGCGGAGCGATCCCAGCCGCCGAGGTGTTGCAGCAGGTGAAGCACGGTGACGTTGCCGAGGCGGGAGTCGGCGGCCGTGCTGAGCCCCAGCATCGGCGCCACCTTGGCCGACAGGCTGAGCCTGCCGTCCTGGACAAGCTTCATGATCGCGGTGGCCGTGACCGGCTTGCTCATGCTGGCCAGGCGGAACAACGACGTCGGCTGGGCCAGGACCGGGCCCGACGTGGAGTTGTATCCCCTCGCGAGCACCAGCTTGCCCTGCCGCACCACGGCGAGCGAAGCGTACGAGATGCTCTGCGCCTCCATGAAGCTTCTCAGCAGGTCGTCGAAGGGCTGTAGCGACGGCGAACTCGAGCCGGTGACCGTCCAAGGGGGAGGAGTGTCGGCCGTGACCGCCGAGCGGGCGGGCAGTGTGGCGGCCGCCGCCTGCCGGGCGGGCAGTGCGGCGGCTCCCACGACGGCGCCCGCGAGCAGGCGCAGCGAATCCCTGCGAGTCAGCATGAGTGGATCCCCGTTCTCCGGTCAGATGGAACTCTGGACGTCAATAAAGAGCGAAGATCCGGCTTTGGTGTGACATTCAGATTGAGCCCTTTTGATGGTGAGTAGCGGTCACCCTCGATGGCCTGCAGGATCCCGGTGGGGCGTTCGCCGAGGGCGCGGATGCGGGCGTGGGCGCGGTAACGCCGGCTCCGAGGGCCAGAGCGGCCGCCGCGATTCCCTTGCGAATGCCCCTGTTTCTCTTCCTGCGCTCGTGCGGAACGGATGCCGACGAGCGAAGCTCTCAGCGGTGTAGGCCGGGTATAGGCTTCCCGTTCATCTCTGTGACCTGCATTGATGCTCAATCTGTTCTCTGCGGCCGTCCAGGCGGCGTCCGCGTTCCGGTCCCACTGGAACGACGCCGCCTCCGCTGTCGGCAGCTCGGGCAGGCCGACGCGCGCGCCTGGCAGGCCGCTCGCGCGACCGGTGCGCGAGTCCGAGAGGACTCACTGCATGTTCTCCAGATGCGGGTGGTCGAACGACACCGGGCAGATGTAGATCTGCATGGTGTAGCCGCGGCCGATGGAGACCATCGGGGGGTCGGAGGGCATGCGGAGGCCGACCGGTCCAGCCGGCGGTTCCCGGTCTTCGAGAGGAATCCAGCTTCCGCTCCCACCGTCCCATTCACCGGAGCTGATGGTCAGCAACGGCCGGCATTCGGTGTCGCAGGTGGCACAGAGCATGGGCATCGGGTCGCAGAAGCTCCATGGCCCCCATCCACCGAGCTTCCATCCGGGAGCGACGGACAGCTCGTACTGGTAGTAAGCGTCGCCACTTCCGTGATCTTCATCCATCGGGTGGCTTCTGGCCCATTCCGCGCGGCCCCACACAGCGAGACGGTTCGCGAGCTCTTCTGGCAACTCGTGCGAAGCCGGGTACTCGGTGACGGGCTCCGGGTGAAGAACGCAGGGTTCGGGGACGTAGTTGCCGTAGTGGTCTACATCGGCCGGCTCGGGCGGACTGACCAGGGGATCGACGACGCTCGCGGCATTTCGCCACACCAGGCGGGTCGCAGGCAGTGAGGTTTCGTGGTCGAGGGGGCACCACAACACCTGGAGGAGATCCGCCCCATCAGGTCCGGTCAGCCCTGGGATGTCGCGCAGGTAGAGCTGTGCGACGGGCAGCAGGGCGTTCGGCTCACCGTCCGAGGGGTGACCTGCGTGCAATGTGTCCAACAGGGCCTGCTCCTCTGGGGAGAGCAGGTTCTCCTTAGGGCCACGAGGGCGAAGCCATGCCGCTTCCAGCAGGGCACGACGCCTACGGACGTCGTCCAAGGACACTGGCAGTTCCCAGTGATCGTGCGGTTCCGTGCAGACCGGCCATTTCTCGTCCGCGGGCCACAGCAGCGGGCCACCGATGGAGCTCTCGTAAGCCGTCGGTGTTCCGGGGCGCGGGTGCAGCCGAACCGCCTGCCTGGCCAGCGGAGCCAGCTCGGGGAATACGGAAGCGATGTCGACCGGTCGTGGCGGGGTGGTCCGCACCATCAGCGCTCCTTCTATAGTCACCTGCGTCCGCCGGCGGACTCTACAACAACGCACACGCCGCG
Organism: Microbispora sp. KK1-11; assembly: GCF_006874435.1. Lineage (NCBI taxonomy): Bacteria > Bacillati > Actinomycetota > Actinomycetes > Streptosporangiales > Streptosporangiaceae > Microbispora > Microbispora sp. KK1-11. The sequence continues at coordinate 171,593 of NZ_VIRJ01000009.1, forward strand.
CGATCATGGCGCCGGTCAGGTGGACGACCTCCCGGAGCCGCTCGGGCAAGAGGTCACCGCCTCGGTCATGCAGAAGGAACCAGTGGCTGACAGAGTGCCCATCTGGATGGAAAAGCGACCGGAATGCCCTAAACGGCATATCTTGCCGAGTTCCTATAGATACCTTTTTGAAACCTTTGCCCCGTGACATCCACACTCGTCATCATTAGAGTCATTTTGCTTTGATCTTCGGCGATGCGGCTTCCCCCTCCGCTTCGCTGCCCCCCCGAGGAGGGTGTGTGAGAACGAAACCCCTCGTAGCGAGTGCCCTCGCCCTGCTAGCCGCGGCGGCACTGCAGATCTCCGGAGCCGGCCTGGCGTTCGCAGCCGGGCCGTCCGATCCCAGTCCGTCCGACAACTCCGCCCACGGCGGACCGGTCCTGGAGGACGTGCACAACGTCCCGACGACCGCTGTCGCGAGCAACGTCACGTTCCTTGACAACGTCAAAGGCGTGAGCGGCTACTCAGGGCTGAACTTCATCAGCTACGACAAGTACGGCTACGACTTCATGTTCGCCAACGGCACCGGCGGCCTCGCCGTCTGGTCGCTGAAGGACCCCGAGCACCCGGCGCTGGTCTCCACCGTCACGGCCGCACAGCTGCGCCAGCCGGGGGACACCCAGGACAGGTTCTGGGAAGGCGAGAACATGACCGTCGACCCGAAGCGCAAGCTGGTCTTCCTCAGCAGGGACCCGCGGGGCTTCGGCGGCACCGTCTCGACCGGCCAGTCGGGTGTCTACATCGTCGACGTGAAGAACCCGTGGAAGCCGGAAGTCGTCGTCTTCCAGCCGATCGCGGCCGGCCACACGGCCACCTGTATCAACGACTGCTCGTACCTGTGGTCGGTCGGACCGGCCAACACCGGCACGCCGGGCCAGGACCCGTCATGGAAGGGCGTGCCGGTCCGGGTGACCGACATCCGTGACGTCAAGCACCCGAAGACCCTGGATCTGGCCCTCGACCTCGGCCGGTTCGACGGCGTCACGGACTACGTGCACAGTGTCGACGTCGACAAGAACGGTGTCGCCTGGGTCTCCGGCGAGGGCGGCGTCCGCGGTTACTGGACCAAGGGCAACCACTACGACCCGGTGCGGAAGGTCAAGCGAGTGGCGACGGCGTACGACCCCGTCCCGTACGCGGGTGGTACGGCCCGCCCGACCGACCCGCAGGGCACCGCCTTCTTCGACTATTTCGACCACAACGCCTACCACAACACCGAGAAGCTCGGCTCCTTCGACAAGGGCGAGCTGGTCTACGTGACCAACGAGAACATCACCACCTGCTCGAAGGCCGGTGAGTTCAAAATCGTCTCGCTGAAGGGCAGCTACGACGGCGAGGGCTGGAAGTCCACGCCGGAGGCCCCGCTAAGGCTCAACCTGGTCAGCCACTGGTCGCCGTGGGGCAAGGAGGGGTCGGCCACCACCGGCAGTTGCTCCGCCCACTGGTTCACGGTGAACGGCAACATCGTGGCCATAGCGTGGTACGGGCAGGGCACCCGGTTCCTCGACGTGTCCGATCCGGCCAAGCCGACCCAGGTCGGCTACTTCCGGGTGCCGACGGGCACAGGCGTGACCGCCGGTTCGGCGTCGGCCGCGTACTGGCACAACGGCCTGGTCTACGTCGCGGACTACAACCGGGGCGTCGACGTGCTGCGGTTCGACGGCAAGCTGGCCGGTGCACCGGACGAGAAGATCTGCTGGAACTCTTGCGACAAGTAACCGTCTGAGCCGGAGCCGGCCCGAGCGCGGAACCCCCGCTCGGGCCGGCTTCGCCGCTGATGGAGTGGAAGGTTGACGGTGCGACGCCGACATGTCACGCGGGGGGCGGGAGCCGCCGTGCCCATCGCGGGGCCCCGCCTGGCCCGGCTGTTCGCGCGGCTCGTGGCGGTCGTGCTCCTGGCAGCCGGCGGCCTGGTCGTGGGCCTCTTCCCCGGTACGGCCGCCCGGCCGGCGTACGCGCACGCCTACCTGCTGGAGAGCTCGCCGGTCGACGGCCAGGTGCTGGCCTCGCCCCCGTCCGAGGTCCGGCTCCGCTTCGACGAAGCGGTGAGCCTGGGCCGGCGGTCCATCCAGCTGCTCGACCCCACAGGCAAGGAGCTGGCGATCGACGCCGCGGGGTACGCGGAGGGCAGGATCGACACGGCGCGGGCGAGCCTGCCCCGGGACCTGGCCGAGGGAACCTACGTGGTGGCGTGGCGGGTCACGTCCGTGGACTCGCACGTGGTGTCGGGCGCGTTCAGCTTCAGCGTCGGCCACCCGAGTGCGACGGCCGTCCCGGTGGAACAGGACACCGACCGCGTGGTACCCGTCGTCGCCGCGGCCGGCCGCGCCGTGGCGTACCTCGGAGTGGCCCTCGCCCTCGGTGGCGGGCTGTTCGTGGCCGCGCTCTGGCCCGCCGGCCGCGACGACCGGCGCGGCCGGCGCGTCGTGTGGTCGGGTTTCGCCGCGCTGGCCGCCGGCACCGCGGTGGTGCTGCTCGTCCAGGGGCCATACGCCGACGGCAGGCCGCTGACCGCGGTGTTCGACCCCCGCCTGCTGGGCGCGACGCTGTCCACCCGGCTGGGCCACGCGCTGCTGGCCCGGCTGGCGCTCGTGGTCGTCCTCGGCGTGGTCTTCCTGATCGCGGTCGGCCGCCCCTCGCCCGTCGCCGGCCGGGAGACGACCGACTCGGAGACGACCGACCCGGAGACGACCGACCCGGAGACGACCGACCCGGAGACGACCGGTCCGGCATCGGCCGGTCCGCAGTCGGCGGGTTCCGGGTCCGCCGGTTCCGGGTCCGCCGGTTTTGAGCCGGCCGGACGTGAGTCGGCCGGTGCCGCCCGCAGGATCGCGCTGCCCGCGGTCGCCGTCGCCGGCGCCGTCGCCATGACGCTGACCTGGACGCTCGCGGACCACGCACAGAGCGGCACGCAGATCTGGCTGGCCGTCCCGGCGACCAGCCTGCACCTGCTCGCCATGGCGCTGTGGCTGGGCGGCCTCGTCGCGCTCACGGTCCGCGTGCTCGCCCCGGCCGGCAAGCAGGGCCCCCCGCTCGTTTCTCTGGAGCCCGCGCTCCCCAGGTTCTCCCGGCTCGCGCTGCTCTGCTTCGCGGTGATCGCGGTCACCGGCCTGTACCTGTCCTGGCGGCAGGTGGGGACGTGGGGCGCACTGGGCGGGACCGACTTCGGGCGGCTGCTGCTCGGCAAGCTCGCCGCCGTGCTCGGCGTGCTGGCGCTCGCCTCCGGAGCGCGGCGGTTCGTACAGCGGCGCGACCGTTCCCCCCAGGCCCCCCAGGCCCCCCAGGCTCCCGGGGGTCCCGGTGCCGCGGTGCGCCGGCTGCGCCGCTCGGTCGCCGGCGAGGTCGCGCTCGGGGTCGTCGTCGTGTCCATCACCGCGGTCCTGGTCGACACCGCCCCGGCCCGCACCAGCTACGCGCCGCCGGTGGACACCACGGTCCCGTTCCCCGCCGCTGCCGCGAACGCGTCCGGCCCGTACGGCGGGCTGCGCGGCGGCTCGATCCAGCTGAAGATCGAACCGGCGAGACCGGGCAGCAACACGGCCGACATCTACCTGACCGGACGGGACGGCACGCTGATCCCGGTGCCCGAGATCTCCGGTGCGCTCGAATCGCGGGACCGCGCCGTACCGGCGCTGCCCGTCAAGGTGACGGCGGCCGAACCCGGCCACTACGTGGCGGGCTCGATGTCCATCCCCTACCCCGGGGAGTGGGCGCTGCGGCTGGACATCCGCGTTTCCGACTTCGACGAGACACGCGTACGTGTCCCGTTCACCGCACATTGAAAGGCTGGTGACACGCATGCGAGGCGCTGACCGCAAGGCCCGAGGGCCCCGGGTGGCCCTGGCCGCCGCCGGCGCGATCGCCGTCGGCGTCCTGGCGGGGTGTTCCGGCGGGACGCCGCAACCGGCGACCAAGCCGCCCTACACCGTCGACACCATCCGCTCCGGCTTCGTCGGCGCCGGCGACCTGGGCAAGGGCGCGGTCGCGTTCGAGGACAAGGACCACGCCTCGCACACCGTCTACACGCCCCCGAACAGCATCCCCACCTGCCCGTACGTCCAGCGTTCCGACGACGTCCAGGTCCCGGTGGAAGCGGCGGTCGAGCCGGTGGGCGGGAACCCGACCGGCCGTTTCATCGTCGCTCCGCCGAAGGTGGGGCCGGAGACCCTCCCGGTGGTCACCCAGGGCGCGGTGGTCTTCGAGAGCACCACGCTCGCCGGCAACGCGATGGACGCCGTGACGGCCGAGTCGGCCAAGTGCCCGGCGACGTTCACCATCCTCGGCGGGCCGCCGTCCATCGTGGGCGATTACACGACCAGCAGCCGGCCCTTGGAACTGGACGGGTGGCAGGGGTTCGCCCAGCACCTCGTGCACACCCCGCCGGCGGGCCTGGGCTCGGACACCTATGACGATCTGGTCACCGTCGTGGTGCACAAGGCGAACGCGGTGCTCTACGTCGGCTACACCCAGATCAAGAAGGTGGGCGCGCGGTCCGACACCGAGGAGAAGGTCAAGGACCTGATGACGACGACGCTGGCCCGCCTCGGCTAGCGCGTCCCGGCAGATCGTCGATGGCAGGTCCGAGAACGGTGGGAGCCCCGCCGATAGGAGGAACGTTGAACGGCAGAGCACTTCCGATGGGCGTGGCGCCCGCCACGACGGGCGCCCGCCCCACGCACCCGGTCGCCCGGAGCGCGGCGCCCGTGCCGGCAGGCTCCGGCCCGGCCGGGGCCGCGCACGGAGGGGCGCCCGGTACGCCCCGGGGGGTGCGCACGCTGCGCCGCGCGGCACGCGGGCTGGTCATCGCGGCGGTGGCGGTCTGCCTGGTCGCCGTCCTGCCGGCGGCGGCCTTCGCGCATGTGAAGGTGACCGCGGACACGGCCGTCCAGGGCGGTTACGCCGCGCTGACGTTCCGGGTCCCCAACGAGCGCGACGACGCGAGCACCACCAAGATCGAGGTTCAGCTCCCGGCCGACTTCCCGCTGGCCTCGGTCTCGGTGAAGCCGCACCCCGGCTGGTCGTACAAGGTCGAGAAGACCACGCTGGCCACGCCGATCGAGTCGCACGGCGCGAAGATCGGAGAGGTCACCTCGAAGATCACCTGGACCGCGTCGGGCGAGGACTCGGCGATCAAGCCGGGTGAGTACGACGAGTTCTCGGTGAGCGCCGGGCCGCTGCCAGAAACCGACCGGCTGGCCTTCAAGACGCTCCAGTACTACGGCAACGGCGACGTGGTGCGCTGGATCCAGGAGCAGACCGCCGGCGACGAGGAGCCGGAGCGGCCCGCGCCGGTGCTCAAGCTCACGACCGAAGGGGGCAGCGCGTCGGCTCCGGCCCCGGCTGCCGAATCGGCGTCCGGTGCGGCCGAGACCGGGTCGGACGCGGGGGTCTCATGGGCGATCGGGCTGTCCGCGGCCTCGCTGGTGATCTGCCTGGGATGCGCCGTGGCGCTGGCCCTGCGGTGGCGCCGGGCGGCATAGGCGGGGCGCAGGGCGGGATAGGCGGACGGCCGGCCCGGACGCGGCCGGCTCCGGCGTGTGCCGGTGGATGTCGGTGTGAGCGGGTGTGCGTTCCTGCTGCTGTGCGTAGATGCGGGTCGTGGGCAGGGGTCTATCCGAGGCGGAAGTCTGGATGGGAGGCCCATGCTCGCAGGAAATCCGACGTGCCGAAGGCAACGTGCCAGGGATCAGGCACCAGCCTGACCAGGCCAGGAAGGCCGGCGATGATCTGTGCCAGATCCTCGCGGAATTCCACGCCGGCGATGCCTCCGATCACATCCATGATCGCGGCGGTCAGGAGCGCCGTGGTGATGTGGTCGATCCGGCTGTTGCACATCGCGATGACGTCCACGGCGTGCGTCGGTTCGAAGCCGATGAACGGTTCCAGATCCGGTTCGTCTGCGTGCTCGGCTTCGAAGATTTCCACGTCTCCGTGGCCCGGTCCCATCACGGAGACGATGAAAGGCCGATACCCGGCCGGCGTGTCGTCCTCCCCGACCCCCAGCCGCCCAGCGGAAACCTTGATGTCGTACTCGCCGGGGCGCGGCTCCTCGAACCGAGGAGACAGATCGGAGAGAAGTCGGCGTAGCTCCCTCAACGCCGCGTCGGGTACTCGCTCCGGTAGTTCGATCACCAACACAGGGCCGGCCATGCCCCGAGGGTATCGAGGCATGTTGATCTACCAGGCCGGTTGTGCCGGATCAGGCGGCGGGGTCAGCAGCCGGGGTACTTGTCGCGGTCGAGGCGGCCGCCGGTGAACTGGGCGGTGAAGTCGTCGGCGAGCTCGATGACGGTGTCCCTGCCCTCCAGCCGGGACACCCAGCGCCCGGGGAGGGCCGCGTCGCCGTGCACCGCGCCGAGGAGGTTGCCGCAGAGGGAGCCGGTGGAGTCGCTGTCGCCGGAGTGGTTGACCGCCAGCAGCAGGGCCCGCTCGATGTCGTCGCCGCTCACCAGCGCGCAGTAGACCGCGATGGCGAGCGCCTCTTCGGCCACCCACCCGCCGCCGAGAGTCTCGACCGCTTCGGGCGACGGCTGCGCCGCGCCGGCCAGGGCGACCGCCCCCTCGATCGCGGCGGTGGTCTCCTCGTGTGCGGGCCGCTCGGTGAGCAGGCCGAGGGTGTCGTGTACGGCCGTCGCGAGCGGCGTGCCCTGGACCAGGAAGCAGATCAGCGCGGCGAAGGCGCCGGCCGCCAGATAACCGGTGGGGTGCCCGTGCGTGATCTGGGCGCAGCCGGCCGCGAGCGTGAAGGCCGCCCGCGGGTCGCGGGTGGCCAGACCGAACGGGGCGGAGCGCATGACGGTGCCGCAGCCTTTCGAACCGGGGTTGACCGGCCCGGGCATGCCGGGGCCCGCGAGCGGGCCGAGGTCGGCCCGCAGGCCGGACAGGCAGGCGTTGCCGGGCGCGCGGCGGGAGTAGAGCCAGGTCTGCTCGCGGAGCCGGCCGGTGCGGACGAGGTCGTCGGCGGGAGGCGGCACGCGGTGCTCCTGCGTGTCGAGCCAGCGCAGGTAGGCATGTCGGACCACCTGCACCTCACCGCCGCCGATGCCTCTCTCCCTGACGCGTACGTCGGCGCGGATCAGCCCTTCGACGGTGAACAGCGTCATCTGGGTGTCGTCGGTGACCAGGCCGGTCTTTCCGCGCCAGTCGGGGGCGAGGTCGGTCAGCCCCGCCCTGCCGTGGTCGCGGCGGATGGCGGCGATCGAGTCGAACTCCACGGGTGCGCCGAGGGCGTCGCCGACGGCCCCGCCGAGCAGGCAGCCGCGTACTCGCGCCCCGAACGGAACGTCGCCCGTTTCGGCATCGCTCACGATGATCCCCTTTCTGCCTTCCAAGAACCGTAGCGCTCTTGTCGCGGGGCCGCCGATCGGATAGAAACGGCTCACCCTGAGTAGGAAACTTTCCGACCTACTCGGGCCGGGACGCGAGGTGAGCGTGAGCGGGAACTACCTGGCCGGGCCGCAGGGCCTGCTCTGGTCGATCAACGCCCGCGCCGTCCTCGACGTCATCGACCGTGAGGGGCCACTGGGCCGGCCGGAGATCACCAGGGCCACGGGCCTGTCCAAGACCACCGTCGCCCAGGCGCTGCGCGAGCTCGTCGCACGCGAGGTCGTCGAGGAGGCGGGCGCCGACACCACTCGTCGCGGACCCGCGGCGACCCTCTACCGGATCGCCCCCCGCTGCGCGCTCGCGCTCGGGGTCGACATCGGCCACCTGCGTATCCGCGCCGTCCTGGTCGACGCGGCGGGGGAGACGCTCGCGCAGGCGGAGACCCGGGCGCCGCGCCGCCGGGTGGCCGACACGGCGGCGGCGGTGACCACGCTCGCCGCCGAGTGCGCCGAACGCGCCGGGACCGAGCCGGGCGCCATCGGCCAGGCCGTCGTCGGCGTCCCCGCGGTCGTGGCACGCGACGGCCGCACCGTCAGGCGGGCCTACGGGCTGCCGCAGGGCGGCCGCGGCCTGGCCGAGGCGATCGAGCGCGACCTGCCGGTGCCCCTGCTGCTGGAGAACGACGTCAACCTCGCCGCCGTCGCCGAGCAGCGGTTCGGCGTGTGCGCCGGCGTCGCCGACTTCGTCCTGCTCGGCGTCGGGGTCGGCCTCGGCGCGGGGATCGTGCTCGGCGGCCGGCTGCACCGGGGCTTCGCCGGGGGAGCGGGCGAGGTCGGGTTCCTGCCCCATCCCGCGACCGAGCTCGGCACGGAGGTGCTCGGCGCCCGCCGCATCGCCGAGCAGGCCAGGCAGGCCGGAATCGAGGGCAGCCCGTCCCCGCGCGAGATCTTCGAGAGCGCCAGGGGCGGCGACGAGAGGGCACTCGCCGTGGTCGACGCGACCGCCCGCAGGATCGCCCACGTCGCGGCGTCCATCGCCCTCGTGATCGAGCCGGAGCTGTTCGTGCTCGGCGGCGCGTTCGGCGCCAGCGCCGACCTGTTGCTCGGCCGCGTCCGCCGCCACCTGGCCAGGGACGCCGCACCGCTCCCGATCAGGATCATCGCGAGCGGCGTTCCCGGGGACGCGGTGCTGCGCGGCGCGGCCTGGCTCGCCCGCCATCGCGCGCGGGAACGCGCCTTCGCCGCCGTCATGGGCGGGCGGCCGCACGACATGACTACCGGGGGACCGTACGACACGGACCTCACCGGGTCAGGGAAAGGGGACATCACGTGAACCTCGCGCGACGGCTCGGCGCCGGGCCGGACGACCGGCTGCTGATCGTGAACGCCGACGACTACGGCATGTGCCGGGCGGCCAACACCGGCATCACCTCACTGCTCGCCGCCCGCGCCATCAGCTCGGCGACCGTCATGACGCCGTGCCCGTGGGCCCCCGACGCGGTCCGTACGGCCGTCTCGGGCGGCTACGACGTGGGCGTCCACCTGACGTTCACCAGCGAGTGGGAGGGGTACCGCTGGGGACCGGTGACCCGCGACCGCGCGGTGTCCTCGCTCGTGGACGACGCCGGCTACTTCCCGGCCGACTGCCGCACGGTCGAGGAGAGGGCCGACCCCGAGGAGGTCCGCGCGGAGATCGACGCGCAGATCGGCAGGGCCGTCGCCCTCGGCCTCGACCCGTCGCACGCCGACAACCACATGGGCAGCCTGTACGGCCTGGCCACCGGCCGCGACTTCCTCGACGTCGTCTTCAAGGCGTGCGCGGAGCACGGCCTGCCGTTCCGGTTGCCCCGGACCCTCGACGGCATGGGCCTGCCGGAGGAGCTGGAGCCGTTCGCACGGGCGAGGGCCGAGGCCGCCGACGCGGCGGGCGTGGTGATCCTCGACCGGTTGTGGACCCTGCCCTTCGAACTGGCCGAGGGGGAGACGTACGAGAGCGTCAGAAATGACATGATCGGGCTGATCCGGGCGCTGCGCCCCGGCGTCACCGAGATCTACATCCACCCGTTCGAGGACACCGGCGAGCTCCGGCAGATCATGCCGCATCACGTCAAACGCGGCATGGAGCTGCGGCTGTTCACCGATCCGGAGGTCCGCCGCGCCATCGCGGAGGAGGGCGTCCGGCTCATCGGCTGGTCCGACCTGCGCACGGCCCAGAGGGCCCGATGAAACACCGCCCAGAGGGCCCGATGAAGCACGGCCCAGAGGGCCCGATGAGGCGCGGACAGGTGCTGGCCTACGGGTCGGGCAACCTGTCGGTCAACCTGCTCAGCCAGGCGTTCGCGACCTTCGCCACCTTCTACTACGTCGACCACCTGGGCGTCGACCCGTCGCTCATCGGCGTCGCCATGGTGATCCACGGCATCGTCAACGCGGTGCTCAATCCGCTGGCGGGGCACGTCTCCGACCGGACCCGCACGCGCTGGGGCAGGCGGGTGCCGTACATCGCGATCGGCATGGCGCCGCTGGCCGCGGCCTTCACCATGATCTGGATCCCGTTCGTGGACGGCGCGACCGCGAGGTTCTGGTACTTCCTGATCGTGGTCCTCGTCTACGACGTGCTGTTCGTCGTGGTGGTGCTGAACTACGTGGCGCTGTTCCCCGAGATGTTCGCGACCATCGCCGAGCGGGCCGCCGCCGCGTCGTGGCGGCAGATGTTCGCCATCGTCGGCATGATCGTCGGCGTCGCCGCGGCGCCCCTGCTGTACGGCGCCATCGGATGGGCCGCCATGGGCGTGTCCTTCGGCGTCGTGGCGCTGGCCTTCTTCGCGCTGTCGCTGCGCGGCTCGGCCGAGCGTGTCCACGCGGAGCGGGAGAGCTTCGGGTTCCTCGCCGCGCTCCGCTACACGCTCGCCAACCGCGCCTTCGTCACCTACGTCACGGGCAGCTTCCTGCTGCAGCTGACCTTCGCCCTGCTGCAGGCGGGAATCCCGTTCTTCACCAAGTACGCCCTGGGCGAGGCCGACTCCGCCAACACCGTCATCCTGGGCGCGGTGTTCGTCACCGCGATCCCGATGGTCTACGTGTGGAGCCGGGTCACCACCCGGATCGGCCCGCGCCGCGCCGTCCTCGCCGCGATCGTCGTGTACGGCGCGGCGCTCGTGCCGTTCCTGCTCGTCGGGAGCCTCGCCCTCGCGGCGGTCACCGGGGCCGCGATCGGCGTCGGCATCGCGGGCATGCTGGTGCTCCTGGAGATCCTGCTCGCCGAGGTGATCGACGACGACGAGCGCAGGACGGGCACCCGCCGCGAGGGGATGTACTTCGGGATGAACGGGTTCATCGTCCGCTGGGCGGTGTCCCTGCAGGCCGTGGTCATCACCGTCGTGCTGTCCCGATCGGGCTACCACAACGGGGCCGCGGTCCAGCCGGGCTCCGTCGTGACCGGCGTCCGGCTCATGATGGGCGTGTTGCCCCTGGCCGTGCTGGCCCTGGCCTTCGGCTGCTTCCTCCTCTACCCGCTGCGCGACGGCGGGTCGCACCGTTCTCCCGTCGCGGCTCGGGATCCCGCCGCGGGCAGCCCGTCGGCGTGACCGGCCGCTGGCTCACTGCCTCACCATGGCCGGGCAGTCGACCCGTCCGCCTCCAGCCCGAATCGCAGCAGGTCTGCCCACCGGCCCCGCTTTCCCTCCTGCACTCGCCGCGTGGCCAGGTCGTACAGCGCGGTGGTGCCGCCGGCGTCGGCGGCGGTCCGGGCGAGGCGTTCGGCGCCTTCGTGGTCGCCGGCCTGGTACCGCCTCCGCACCAGCTCTTGCAGCGGGAAGGTGTGGCCGGCGTTGGCGGCGGTCCGGGCGAGGCGTTCTGCGCCTTCGTGGTCGCCGGCCTGCTGCCGCAGCTCCGCCAGGCTGGACATCGCGGCGGTGTCGCCGGTGTCGGCGGCGGCCAGGTACATGCGTTCTGCCCCTTCGTAGTCTCCGGCCTCGTGCCGCATCCGCGCCAGGGCATGCAGCGCGGCGGTGAGGCCGGCGTCGGCGGCGGCCCAGGTGAAGCGTTCGGCGCCTTCGTGGTCGCCGGCCTTCTCCCGTATTCGTGCCAGGCCGTAAAACGCGTCGATCTGGCCGGTGTCGGCGGCGGCCTGGAACATGCGTTCTGCCCCTTCGTAGTCGCCGGCCTGCTCCCGCATCACGGCCAGGTCCCATAGCGCGGCGGTAAGGCCGGCGTTGGCGGCGGTCCGGGCGAGGCGTTCTGCGCCCTCGTGGTCGCCGGCCCGCTGCCGCACCTCGGCCAGGTCCTGGAGCAGAGCGGCGGCGTCGCGGGCGCCGGCGTCGGCGGCCATCCGAGCGGCGCGTTCTGCGCCTTCATGGTCTCCGGCCCCCTGCCGCACCTCGGCCAGGTCCTGGAGCAGGGCGGCGGCGTCGCGGGCGCCGGCGTCGGCGGCCATCCGAGCGGCGCGTTCTGCGCCTTCGTGGTCTCCGGCCCGCTCCCGCAGCCGCGCCAGCTCCCGCAGCGCGAGGGTGTCGCCGGAGTCGGCGAGCGCCTGGAACATGCGTTCGGCGCTCTTGTGGTCGCCGGCCCGCTCGCGCAGCCATGCCTGCTCGTGCAGCGTGCTGGTATCGCCGGCGTCGGCGGCGACCTGGTACATGCGTTCGGCGCCTCCGTGGTCGCCGGCCTGCCGCCGGAGATGCGCGAGAACCAGGAGAGCGTCGGTGTCGCCGGCGTCGGCGGCGGCTCTGGCGAGGCGTTCTGCGCCTTCGTGGTCGCCGGCCAGCTCGCGCAGCCGGGTCAGATACCTCAGTGGGAAGGGGTAACCGGCGTCGGCGGCGGCTCTGGCGACGCGTTCGGCGCCTTCGTGGTCGCCGGCATGCTGCCGCTGCTCCGCCAGGTGCCGCAGCGCACCGGTGTGGCCGGCGTCGGCGGCGGCGCGGGCGAGGCGTTCGGCGCCTTCGTGGTCGCCGGCCAGCTCGCGCACACGGGACGCATCGGTCAGTGCGATGGTAAAGCCGGCGTCGGCGGCTGCCTGGTACAGGCGTCCAGCGCGTTCGTGGTCGCCGGCCTGATCGCGCGTCTGTGCCAGGTTGTAGAGCGCGAGGGTGTCACCGGCGTCGGCGGCGGCTCTGGCGACGCGTTCTGCGCCTTCGTGGTCGTCGGCCTGCTTCCGCATCTCGGTCAGGAAGTACAGCACGGAAGTACGGCCGGTGCCGTTCAAGGCCCGGGCGAGGCGTTCTGCGCCTTCGTGGTCGCCGGCCTCCTCCCACGTCCGCGCCAGGTCCCGCAGCGCGAAGGTGTCGCCGGCGTCGGTGGCGGCGCGGGCGAGACGTTCTGCGCCTTCGTGGTCGCCGGCCTGCTCCCGGATCCGCGTCAGCTCCCGCAGCGCGAAGGTGTCGCCCGCGTCGGCGGCTGCTCGGTACAACGCGAAGGCGTGACGATTGCGCCCGCGATCGCGGGCGGCCTTGGCGAAAGCGCGGTGGTCGCTCACCGAGGCGGCGTGGCGGGTGGCGGCGTTCCAGAAGGTGGCGGGGGGACAGAGGAAGCGGCGGGTGCGGCTGCCGTGCTGTTCGAGATAGTCGGCGAGGCGATAGACCGGCTCGTCTTGATCTTGTGCGGCGGGGGCGTGACCGGTGCCGGGACGGGGTCTGATCCGGGTCAGCGGCGGGCGGGCTCCCCGGCAGGGGCGGTGGTCGGTGAGATAGGCGAAGGCGCGTTCGAGCCAGTCGTCGTCGAGCAGGGTCCATTGCTCGTCGCCGAGATAGCCGGGGGCGGCTTCCGCGAGCAGGAGGCGGGGCAGGGCCGGGCCGTGACCGAGCCGGCGGGCGTCGGTCGCGGCGTCCAGGACGGCGCGGGCGGCAGGTTCGGCGTTGTCGTAGAGCTCCAGCAGAGCCGGACCACCGGCAAGGTACTGGGTCAACCGCCCCTCCGGGGCCCGGCGCAAGGCCTCGGCCAGGCGGGGGTCGCCGGTGGTTCCCGCATGCCTGCTTGCGGTGTCGAGGTCGGTGCCGGCGAAGGACTCGGGAAGGCGGATGCTGGCGCTTTTGATCAGCTCGCGGGCCTGGGCGTACGGATCGGGCCGACCGGCGTGCGGGACCGCGGTGAGAGTCCTCCAGTAGGCGGGCCACAGGGTGCCCAGCACCAGCACCGGCCCTCGCTCATGAGTGCGCAGCAGCTCCCGGAGCCCGCCGGCGACCCGCTCCCCGACGGCCGGATCGGCGGTGAGCAGATAGTGCTGGGTCTCGTTCAGCCACACCACGGTATACCGGCCGATCGACCTCAGCTCGGCCAGGACCGCCGCCGGACGGCTCGGCTCGATCGGATGCCACAGCCGCCACGGTTCGGGCAGGGTCCGGACCGCTTCCCACAGGGCGCGGGTCTTGCCCGTCGCCGAGTCGCCGACCAGCACGACCAGCCGGGACGCCCCTGCCTGCACCTCGCGGACCACCTGGGCGAGGGTTTCGTCATGCGCTCGAGGGATGTAGGCGGGTAACTCCTCCAGCTCCCGACCGGCGGTGTCGGCGCGAATCGCCGGATGGACTTCCAGATCCAGCGGCCGGAACCGTCCGATCGGCCGGCCGGGTTCCGCCGCGGCCGGGGGCGGGGCGGGGGAGGCGGCCATCGGGAGAGGGCAGGTCGGCGGCCGGCCGTTCTGCGCGTCGTCATAGGCCTGCTTCCACGCCGTCATGCCGCCCAGCACCGCGTCGGGATCCCCGCGCTCGTCCTCTGTCACCTTCTTGCGGTAGGCCTCCAGCAGGCGCTCGACCTGTTCGCTCCAGTTCGGTAGCCGCTTACGCGTGCCCTGGATGAGCGACTCGACCGTGGTCTTCGGGATCCCGGAGTGGCGGGACAGCCACTGCGCCGAGGGGTTCCAGGCCGCCGACCGCGCCCGCATCAGGTAGTCGAGGAAGAGCCGCACACCGTCGCCGTGGTCGTTGGGCGGTTTCGCCATGTCGTGGCTCCTTCGCTGTCCTCCCCGACGGATCCCTGGTACCGCCGGCTACGGCGGCGATTTCAGGCTAAAAATGGATCTGCCGCACTGCACGTCCGCCGCGGCCACGGGGTGACCCCGGATGATCCGGGGTCGCCGGGGCAGGCCGGCGGGCCGATCGCGGACGGGGACGCGACGACCTCTCAGCCGGGAGTGACGGATGACAGACGCTCGCATGCGCGCACTCATGGACCGCCTCGGCGGCCTGGCGTACGGCGGGGACTACAACCCCGAGCAGTGGGACCCGGGCGTGTGGCGGGAGGACGTCCGGCTCATGCGCGAGGCGGGGGTGAACCTCGTGTCGCTCGGCGTCTTCGCGTGGGCCTCGCTCGAACCGGAGCCCGGCACGTACGAGTTCGGCTGGTTCGACGAGGTCATGGACCTGCTCCACGAGAACGGCGTCGCGGTCAACCTGGCCACCCCCACGGCCGCGCCGCCCGCCTGGCTGACCCACCGGCACCCCGAGGTCCTCCCGGTGATGGCCGACGGCGAGCGGTTCGGCTTCGGCAACCGCCTGCACTACGATCCCTCGTCCCCGATCTACCGCGAGCACGCGGCGAACATCACCAGGCGGCTCGCGGAGCGGTACTCCTTCCATCCCGCCCTGGCCATGTGGCACATCAGCAACGAGTACGGCCCCACGGCCTACAACGAGGCCGCCTCGGCCGGCTTCCGCCGCTGGCTCAAGCGCAGGTACGGCGACCTGGAGACCCTCAACGAGGCGTGGACCACCCGGTTCTGGGGGCAGGTCTACACCGGCTGGGACCAGGTCGAGGCGCCGAGCGTCCCCCGCACCTGGATGAACCCCAGCCGCATCCTGGACTTCAAGCGCTTCACCTCGGACGCCCTGCTGGAGTGCTTCGTCGCCGAGCGCGACATCGTTCGCTCCTTCCGCGACGACATCCCGATCGTCACCAACTTCATGCGCTTCTACCGCAACGCCGACTACTGGCGCTGGGCCCCCGAGGAGGACGCGGCGGCCCTGGACATCTACCCCGACCCCGCCGACCCCGATTCGCACGTGTCGTCGGCCTTCCAGTTCGACCTGTTCAGGTCGCTCAAGGGCGGGCGTCCGTGGCTGCTGATGGAGCAGGCCGCCAGCGCGGTCAGCCAGTGGAGGCTCAACGTCGTCAAGGAGCCCGGCCGGATGCGGCTCGGCTCGCTCCAGGCGGTCTCCCGAGGGGCCGACTCGGTGATGTTCTTCCAGTGGCGGGCCGGCCGGGGCGGGCACGAACGCTTCCACTCGGCGATGCTGCCGCACTCCGGCCCGCGGTCGCGCACCTTCCGCGAGGTCGCCGAGCTCGGCCGCGAGGTCGGGCTGCTGTCACCCGTGGCGGGAACGACCGCGCGGGCCGAGGTCGCCGTCCTGTTCGACTGGAACGGCTGGTGGGGGCTGGAGGAGCTGTGGGGCCTGCCCCGCAACGACTTCAGCTACGTGGACACCGTCATGCGGCACTACCGGCCGCTGTGGGAGCACCACTACGCGGTCGACGTCGTGTCCACCCGGAGCGACCTGTCGCCGTACAAGGTGCTGGTCGTGCCCAACGCGTACCTCGTCGACGACGAGGGCGTCGCCGCCGTCACCGAGTTCGCCCGCGGCGGCGGAACGGTCGTCATGTCCTTCTTCTCCGGGGTGGTGGACGCGTGCAACCGCGTCCGTCCGGACGGCTACCCGGGCGCGTTCCGCCGCCTCATCGGCGCGAAGATCGACGAATACTGGCCGGCGCGACCCGGCGAGCGGTTCACGGTCGAGTTCGCCGACGGGCGCACGGCGACGTCCGACTGGTGGCGCGAGGACATCCACCTCGAAACCGGGACGGCACTGGCGACCTACGCGGACGGGCTGCTCACGGGACGCGCAGCGGTCGTCGCCAACGACTTCGGAGCCGGCCGGGTCGTCTACTTCGCCACCCTCCTGGAACAGGACGCGTTCGACCGGGTGCTGATCGGCGAGCTGAAAGCGGCGGGCGTGGAGAACCGCTTCGACGGCCTCCCCGCTTACCTGGAGTGCACGGTCCGCGAGGACGAGCGGCACGAATACCTGTTCCTCCTCAACCACGACGCGCAGACGCCCGTCGCCGTCCCGGTGGAGGGCGGGGGTACGGACCTCCTCACCGGCCTCCCGGCGTCGGAGGAGGTCACCGTCCCTCCCCTCGGCGTGGCGGTCGTCCGCCGGGCGCGGCAGGCGTGACCGCGGCGCGGCTCGGCGGCGGCGCCGTGCTCTCGCGGACCACGAGCTCGTTGGCGAGGTCGATCCGGCTCGTGGCAGGCTCCACGCCCCGGGCCAGGTCGAGCAGCATCTGGGTCGCGACCGTCGCCATGTCGCACAGCGGCTGGCCCACCGTGGTCAGGGCGGGCTCGACCCAGCCGGCGACGGGCACGTTGTCGTAGCCGACCACCGACAGGTCTCCGGGAACGTCGAGGCCGAGCCGCCGGGCAGCGCGCAGGACGCCGAGCGCCTGCAGGTCCGACCCGGCGAAGATCGCGCTCGGCCGGTCCGGGCGCGACAGGAGGTCCATGGCGTGCTTGTATCCGGCGTCGACGTAGAAGTTGCCGTACCTGACGAGGCCGGGGTCGAAGGTGAGCCCCGCCTCGTCGTGGGCGACCCGGAAGCCGGCGACCCGTGCCCTGCTGCACATCACGTCCTTCGGGCCGGAGACGACCGCGATGCGGCGGTGGCCCAGCTCCAGGAGATGACGGGTGGCGAGCAGACCGCCGTCCCAGTTGTTCGAGCCGACCACGGGCACGGACTCGGCGATCTCGCCGTCGGTGTCGACGACGACGAACGGGACCTGCGCCCGCCGCAGCTTCTGCTGCTGCGACTGAGACGGACTGGACATGACGAACAGCACGCCGAGGGGCCGATGGTCGAGCACACCGTCCAGCCACTCCTCTGGTGGCCGGTGCGCCCCCTTCAGCTGGGACAGGACGACCTCGATCCGCGCGGCGGCGGCGACGGCGTCGACCCCTCGGATGATCTCCATCGACCACATGGAGTTCAACTCGTGGAAGACGAGGTCGATCTGCCCCTTGAGCGTGCGCCGCTTCGAACGGCGGCGGTACTGGTGCCGTGCGAGGCCGGCCTCGACGCGTTCCCGCGTGTCGGGCGCGACGTCGGGCCGGCCGTTGAGGACCTTGGAGACCGTGGTCACCGAGACGCCGAGCTCTTCGGCGATGGTCGCGATCGTGGCGGGGCGTGGATCGCGGGCGGGGGAGGGGCTCGTCATCTGTCCGCTCGTCGTTTCTCCGAAAGTTTCGCGAAACTCTACCACCGGAAAGCGCAGAGATACATCGAGATCCTGGCGGTATTGGGATGCGTTCGGGCAGAATGTCATTGGTTGACTGCCCTCTTGACGCACCCATGTCCGGGTCCTATATTTCCGCAATATTAACGAGAACTTTCGAAACTTTCGGTTCGCGCTGCCGTGCCACTTTTCGGGACGGAGTGCGCGAAGCCGCCCCTATCGGCGGCCGCACGCGCCGCCATGGATCCGTTCCGATGGCACCGGAGGCACGGGATGAGTACCACCAGGGCGATCGACGCGTCGCCGGACACCGGGGGTCCCCGGCGGGCGAGGCCCGATCCCGCCCGTGCGCGGCGCCCGCCGCGCCGCACCTGGCGCCAGGCGCTGCGCCGTGACTGGCAGCTCTACTCGCTGGCGATCCTTCCGCTGCTGTTCTTCGTGATCTTCCGGTATCTGCCGATGATCGGGAACGTCATCGCCTTCCGGAAGTTCCAGCCCGGCGGCAGCGTGCTCGGCGAGGAATGGGTCGGCCTGCGCTACGTGAAGATGTTCCTGAACGACCCGTCGTTCTGGCAGGTGTTCACCAACACCGTGGTCATCGGCGCGCTGACCCTGCTGTTCTGCTTCCCGACGCCGATCGTGCTCGCCCTGCTGATAAACGAGCTGCGCGGCCGGAAGATCAAGCGGTTCGTCCAGTCGGTGTCCTACCTGCCGCACTTCCTGTCGATGGTGATCGTGGCCGGGCTGGTCATGGAGATGCTGTCGGTGGACGGACCGGTCAACCAGCTCCTGCGCGCGGCCGGCAACGAGCCCGTCGCGTTCCTGCAGGAGGCGGGGTGGTTCCGGACGATCTACGTCTCCTCCGAGATGTGGCAGACGGTCGGCTGGGGGACGATCATCTACCTCGCCGCGCTCACGACCATCGACGAGCAGTTGTACGAGGCGGCCAGGATCGACGGCGCGAGCCGCTGGCGCCAGATCTGGCACGTGACCCTCCCCGGCATCCGGCCGACCGCGATGACCCTGCTGATCCTCAACATCGGCACGTTCATGGCCGTGGGCTTCGAGAAGATCCTGCTGCTCTACAACCCGCTGACGTATCCCACCGCCGATGTCATCTCCACGTACCTCTACCGGATGGGCATCGTCTCCAACAGCTTCAGCTACGCCGCGGCGATCGGCCTGTTCGAGGCGGTGATCGGGCTGGCCCTGGTCATGTCGGCGAACCTGATCTCCCGGCGCACGGTGGGGACGAGCCTGTGGTGACCGTCGACAGGACCCGGGGCTACCGGGTGTTCCGGGTCGTCAACACGATCATCCTGACC
The DNA here is from genome assembly GCF_006874435.1 of Microbispora sp. KK1-11. NCBI lineage: Bacteria > Bacillati > Actinomycetota > Actinomycetes > Streptosporangiales > Streptosporangiaceae > Microbispora > Microbispora sp. KK1-11. The sequence continues at coordinate 190,497 of NZ_VIRJ01000009.1, forward strand.
GCCGTCGTGGTCGTGACCCTGTACCCCTTCGTCAACATCGTCGCCCGGTCGCTCAGCGACGAGTTCGCCATCCGCGCCGGCAAGGTCAACCTCGTTCCCGTCGGCTTCACCTTCCGCACGTACGAGTTCGTGGCCTCCGACCCGACGTTCTGGACCAACTATCGCAACACGGTGGTCTACACGGTCGTCGCCACGGCCATCGCGATGGTCATGACCACGTGCTACGCGTACGTGCTGTCGAAGAAGCACCTGAAGGGCCGGACGTTCCTCATCGGGATCGCGGTCTTCACGATGTTCTTCACCGGCGGGCTCATCCCCAACTACATCCTCATCTCCAGCCTCGGGCTGAAGGACAGCATCTGGGCCATCGTGCTGCCGAACGCGATCAGCGTTTTCAACCTCCTGGTGATGAAGGCGTTCTTCGAAGGCCTGCCGGTCGAGCTGGAGGAGGCCGCGGCGATCGACGGCATGAGCACCTACGGCATCCTGTTCCGGATCGTGCTGCCGCTGTCGAAGGCGGTCCTCGCGACGATGGTGCTGTTCTACGCCGTGTCGTTCTGGAACTCGTGGTTCGCGGCCTTCCTCTACATGAGCCAGAACGACCTGTTCCCGGTGACCGTCTACCTGCGCAACCTCATCGCCGGCGCCACCACGGGCACGTCCGTCGGCGCCGACGCCACCGACATGACCGTGGCCACCAACATCAAGTCCGTGACGATGGTGCTCACGGTCATCCCGATCCTGGTGGTCTACCCCTTCGTCCAGCGGTACTTCGTCAAGGGCGTCATGCTCGGCGCGGTGAAGGGATAACACGCCGGGCCTCTCATCACGCATTCGCTCAGCCCGTTTCCCCAGCTCATTTCACCAGGGAAAGGACCCCCCTTTCATGCATGAGATCAACCGGCGTCAGGCGATGGTCGCCGTTGGAGCCTTCCTGGCGCTCGCCGCGTGCAGCACCGACGGCGACTCCGGCGCCAAGAAGAGCGGTGACGACTTCGCGGCGAACCGGGACGGCGCGATGGCCGACTACGGCACCGGCAAGCCGTTCAAGGCCGCTGCTCCGCTCACGTTCAGCATCCTCTACAACAACCACCCGTTCTATCCGATCAAGAACGACTGGCTGTTCTGGTCGGAGCTGACCAAGCGGACCAACGTGACGCTGCAGCCGAACGTGGTGCCGCTGAGCGACTACGAGAACAAGCGCAGCCTGATGATCGGCGCGGGCGACGCCCCCATGATCATTCCGAAGACCTATCCCGGCCAGGAGACCCCCTTCGTCGCCTCGGGCAGCGTCCTGCCGGTCAGCGACTATCTCGACCTGATGCCGAACTTCAAGGAGAAGATCGCCAAGTGGAACCTCCAGCCCGACCTTGACACGCTCCGGCAGGCGGACGGCCGTTTCTACCTGCTTCCCGGCCTCCACGAGGACTACTGGACGGACTACACGCTCGTGGTGCGCAGCGACATCCTCGACAAGCTCGGGCTGGAGATCCCGCAGACCTGGGACGACGTGCACAACATGCTCAAGGCGATGAAGGAGGAGTATCCCGACTCCTATCCCTACTCGGACCGATGGGGCATCCCCACGCCGGGCGGCGCCATGCTGAACCAGGTCTTCGGCCTGGGCAGCGGCGCACGCGGCGGCTGGGGCTTCACGACCGGCATCACGTGGGATCGCAACGCGCAGAAGTTCGCCTTCACCGGCGCCATGGACCAGTACAAGCAGATGCTGCAGTTCCTCCACACGCTGGTCGAGGAGAAGCTGCTCGACCCGGAGAGCTTCACGCAGCAGGACGACCAGGCGATCCAGAAGCTGGCGTCCGGCAAGTCCTTCGTGATCAGCGGCAACGCCCAGACGCTGGTGAACGAGTATCGCCCGCCGCTGGAGAAGGCCAACCCGAAGGCGAAGCTCATCAAGATCCCGGTGCCCATCGGGCCCCAGGGGCCGGTCAAGGCCGACGCCAACGACAGCCGGCTGGAGAACGGCATCATGATCTCCAAGAAGGCCCGCGACAGCAAGAACTTCGTCGCGATGATGCAGTTCATCGACTGGCTCTGGTACTCCGACGAGGGCCAGGTGTTCGCCAAGTGGGGCGTCGAGGGGACCACCTACACCAAGGACGCCTCCGGCAAGTATCAGCTGGCGAAGGACGTGGACTTCGTCGGCCTCAACGCCGGCGCGCCCAAGCACCTGCAGAAGGACTTCGGCTTCTCCAACGGCGTGTTCGCCTACGGCGGCAGCACCGAACTGCTCCAGTCGACCTTCTCCGAGGAGGAGATCGAGTGGCAGAAGACGATGAACGCCAGGCAGGCGCTGCCGCCGCACCCGCCGAGCCCGCTCAGCGACGAGGAGCGCGAGCAGGCCGCGCTGTGGCAGACCCCGCTGAAGGACCACGCCACCCAGAACACGCTCGAGTTCATCCTCGGCAAGCGGAGCTTCGACGAGTGGGACGCCTACGTCAAGGAACTCGAGGCGAAGAACATGACGTCCTACGTCAACCTCGTCAACGGCGCGTACGAGCGCTACAAGAAGGAGCACGGCTGACCGGCCCGTGCCGGCCGTGCCCGACCCACGGCCGGCGCGTGCTGTTCCGAACGGCGAGCGAAGGACGATGATGCCCGGCCCTGCCCCCGATGTTCATGAGACCCCGAGCCGGCTGACGGACGCCTGGCGGTTCTGCGTCGGCACCGGCCGCTTCGACCTGGCCCTGCGCCGGGACTACCAGGAGTCGCTGGCACTGGTCCAGCGGGAGATCGGCTTCCGGCACATCCGGGGGCACGGGCTGCTGAGCGACGGGGTGGGCGTCCACCGGCCGTACGAGCACCGGGGGACCCGGCACGTGCGGCACGCGTTCACCTACGTGGACCAGGTGATCGACGCCTACCTCGACCTCGGGATCAAGCCGTTCGTCGAGCTGGGCTTCATGCCCTCCGGGCTCGCGTCCGGCGAGCACACAGTGTTCTGGTGGAAGGGCAACATCACCCCGCCCCGCGACTGGCAGGAGTGGGCCGCGCTGGTGCGGGCCACGGTGACGCACCTGGTCGACCGGTACGGGCTCGACGAGGTGCGCACCTGGCCGATCGAGGTGTGGAACGAGCCCAATCTCAAGGAGTTCTGGCTCGACGCGGACCAGGACGCCTACCACCGCCTGTACGAGGTGACCGCGAACACCGTCAAGGACGTGGACGCCTCGCTCCAGGTGGGCGGGCCGGCCATCTCTCCCGGCTCCGACGACTGGCTGGTGCGCTTCGCCGACTTCGTCGCCGGACGGTCCCTGCCGATCGACTTCGTCAGCCGGCACGCCTACACCTCCGGCCCGGCCCGGCACGTGCCGTTCGGCGTGCACCAGACGCTGGCCCCGCCGTCGCGGCTGCTGGAGCAGTTCGCCACGCCCCGGCGGCAGCTCAGGGGCGGTCCGCTGGCGGATCTGCCCGTGCACATCACCGAGTTCAACTCCTCCTACCGCCCCGACAATCCGATCCACGACACGGCCTTCCACGCCGCGTACCTCGCGCCGGTGCTCGCCGCCGGGGGAGACCTGGTGGACTCCTTCTCCTACTGGACCTTCAGCGACGTGTTCGAGGAGGTGGGGGTGCCCACGTCGCTGTTCCACGGCGGCTTCGGGCTGCTGACCCACCGTCAGATCAAGAAGCCGACCTATCACCTGTACGCCTTCATGGCCCGGATGGGCGAGGAGATCCTGGCGCGCGGGCCGGACCATCTGGTCACCCGGGACCACACCGGCCGGGTCACCGCGCTGGTCTGGGCGCCGGTGGACGTCACCGGCGGCCCGCCGGTCGACGGGCACACCGTGCGGCTGTCGGTCCCGGTCACGTCCCCGTCCGGCCGGGCCTTCCTGCTGCGCTCGTCGGTGAGCGAGGAGAAGGGCAACGCCTGGAGGGCGTGGTGCGAGATGGGCCGCCCGGCCTCGCCCCGGCCCCGGCAGCTCGAGGCGCTGCGCGAGGCGGCGGAGCCGGTCCGCGGCCATCGCGGCCTGCCGGTCGAGGGCGGAAGGGTCGTCCTGGACGTCACCCTCGACCGCCACGAGGTCACCCTGCTGGAGATCACGCCCGTGGTCGACGAGACCCCGCCCTGGGCGGACAGGTGGGACGACCGCCGTCTGCTCGGCCTGGATGAGGAGGCTGCGCCATGACCGAGACGACGATCCGGCGGTTCGGCCAGGGACCGCTCTCGCGCGCCTCCGCGCTGGTCTACACCCTGCTCGTGGTCGAGCTGATGGTCCTGGTCACCACCGTGCCCGGTTTGATCGGGCTCGTCCTGCTCGACCACGACGCCGCCAACGTCCCGCTGGCGGCGGCCTGCGCGCTCCCGGCCGGCCCGGCGCTGTCGGCCGCCCTGTACGCGTTGCACCACCGCAGGCTCGACCTGACGGATCTCCACCCGGCGACGGCGTTCTGGCGCGGCTACCGGATGAACGTGCGCGGGGTGGTGAAGCTCTGGATCCCGTGGCTGGCGTGGCTGACCGTCGTCGGATCGACGCTCGCGAACTTCGGCGCGGCGGGCGTCCCGGGGTGGTGGGCGATCCTGCTGGTCCTCATCGCGCTGGCGGCGGCCCTCTGGGGCGCGAACGCCCTCGTGATCACATCGCTGTTCGCGTTCCGGGCGAGGGACGTCGCCCGCCTGGCCGCCTACTTCCTCTTCTCCTCGCCCCGGGTCGCGCTGGCCGACGCCTGCCTGCTCGTCGTCGCGGCCGGCGTGACGCTGGTCGCCTCCGAGGCCGCGCTGACGCTGCTCGCCTCGGTGTTCGCGGCGGCGCTGCTGCTGAACAGCCGGCCGCTGATCGCCGAGGTCACGAAGAGGTTCACCGTGCAGGGCGATTCCCCGGAGGGGCCTCGTGACGATTCCTGACCCTGTCCACCCGGCGTGGCTGCCGCCGGAGGCGTTCCGCGCGATCGGCTCGCGCCGCACGCTCGTGCTCGGTGACGGGCTCCTCGCCGGGACCGCGCACGACGAGGTGGCGGAGGCCTGTGCCCGGCACGGCGGACGCGTGGGCCGCGGCGCAGAAGACGGGCCGTACGACCTCGTGCTCGCGCTCACCACGGCGGGACCGCTGCCGGGCGTCGCGGGCGAGGTCCGTCCCGACTCCGCGATCGGCGCCGAGGGCTACCTGCTCGCGCGGCGCGACGGCGTCACGGTGGTGCTCGCCGACGATCCCGCCGGGCTGCTCTACGGACTGTTCCATGTCATGCGGCTCGGTGAGCGGGCGTTCGCCGGCGAGCGGCAGGCCGAGCATCATCGGCCCGCGATGCGGCGGCGCATGCTCGACCACTGGGACAACGTCGACGTCCATCCGGTGATGGGCCAGGTCGAACGCGGCTACGCGGGCGGGTCGATCTTCTGGCGCGACGGCGCGCCGCGCGGCGACCTCGCCCGGGTGCGGGCCTACGGACGGCTGCTGGCCGCGTGCGGCGTGAACGCGATCTCCGTGAACAACGTGAACGTGCGCGCCACCGAGGCCCACCTGCTGACGGACCGGCTCGGCGACGTCGCCGCGCTCGCGGACGTGTTGCGGCCGTACGGGATCAGGGTCCACCTGTCGGTGAACTTCGCCTCGCCCGTCGTCCTCGGAGGGCTGGCGAGCGCCGACCCGCTGGACGAGGGCGTGCGGAAGTGGTGGGCGACCGTCACCGAGCGGGTGTACGACGCGATCCCCGACTTCGGCGGCTACGTCGTGAAGGCCGACTCCGAGGGGGAGCCCGGCCCGTTCGCGTACGGGCGCGACCACGCCGACGGCGCGAACCTGCTGGCCGAGGCGCTGGAGCCGTTCGGCGGGGTCGTCCACTGGCGCGCCTTCGTGTACAACCACCGGCAGGACTGGCGCGACCGGACGACTGACCGGGCCCGCGCCGCGTACGACCACTTCGCCCCGCTGGACGGGCGGTTCCGCGACAACGTGATCCTGCAGGTCAAGCACGGCCCGGTGGACTTCCAGGCGCGAGAGCCGGTGTCGCCGGTGATCGCGGCCATGCCCGCCACCCGCCTGGCCGTGGAGCTGCAGGTGACGCAGGAGTACACCGGCCAGCAGCGGCACATCTGCTACCTCCCCCCGATGTGGCGCGAGGTGCTCGGCTTCCGCCCCTGGGGACCGGACGGAACCGCCGTGGCCGACGTCGCCGGGGGAGCCTCGGGTGACGGCGGTGGGCTCGTCGGGGTCTCCAACGTGGGCGACGACCCCTACTGGACCGGCCACCCGCTCGCCCAGGCCAACCTGTACGCCTTCGGCCGGCTCGCCTGGGCGCCGTGGACGGACCCGGCGGCGATCCTCGACGAGTGGATCGACCTCACCTTCACGCCGACGGCGACGGGGGAGACCGAGCGGCTGAGGCGCACCCTGCACGCGATCATGGACGGCTCCTGGCGCACCTACGAGCGGTACACCGCGCCGCTGGGCGTCGGATTCATGGTCCGTCCCGGCCACCACTACGGGCCCGACGTGGACGGGTACGAGTACACGCCGTGGGGCACCTATCACTTCGCCGACCGGGACGGCGTCGGCGTGGACCGCACCCGCGCGACCGGGACCGGCTTCACCGGCCAGTATCCGCCGCCGTGGTCGGAGGTGTACGAGTCGCTCGACCGGTGCCCCGACGAACTGCTGCTGTTCTTCCACCACGTCCCGTACGGGCACGTGCTGCACAGCGGGTCGACCGTCGTCCAGCACATCTACGACACCCATTTCGCGGGCGCCGAGGAGGCGATCGAGGCCAGACGGCGATGGGAGGAGGCCGCCGGACTGTTCGACCCGTCCCTGCACGCCCGGGTGAAAGAGCTCCTCGACGAGCAGGTCCGCTGCGCGGAGGAGTGGCGTGACCAGGTCAACGCCTACTTCTTCCGCAAGTCGGGCGTGCCCGACGTCCGCGGCCGGCGCATCCCGTGACGGCACCGGAACGCCACGCCGTGCCGAAGGAAGACGGGCACTGGGTCGCCACCTGGACGGCGATGCCGCAGCTGACGGAGCCGGACAACATGCCGCCTTCACCGTTCGCCCGGGACGGCCTCGTTCTCGCCGATGCGACGCTGCGGCAGACGGTCCGGGTCTCGGTGGGCGGGCGGCGGATGCGGCTGAGGGTGTCGAACGCCTTCGGCGGCGCGGCGCTGCCCGTCACGAAGGTGACCGTGGCGCTGCCGGCCGGGGGGCGGGCGGGGGTGAGCGCGGTCCGGCCGGGGACGGTGCGGCCGGTGACCTTCCACGGCCGCCCGTCGACGACGATCCCCGCAGGGGCGCAGGTGGTCTCCGATCCGCTGGACGTCGAGCCGGAGCCCGGGTCGAACCTGACGGTGACCGTCTATCTGGCCGAAGGGCAGCGCTCGGCGAGCATCACCTCGCATCCGGGCTCGCGGACCACCTCCTACCTGCTGCCCGGCGACCACGCCGACGCCGAGGACCTGCCCGGCGCGACCGCGGTGGACCACTGGTACTTCCTCAGCGGGGTGGAGGTGTGGGCCGATCCCTCGGCCGCCGCGGTGGCGGTGGTGGGCGACTCGCTGTCCGACGGCCGGGGCTCGACCACCAACGGCAACGACCGCTGGCCCGACCGGTTGCTCGACCGCCTGCGGTCCCGGCACGGCATGGACGGCGTTGCGGTGGTCAACCAGGCGGCCGGCGGCAACCGGGTGCTCAACGACGGCCTGGGCCCCAACGTGCTGGCCCGGCTGGACCGCGACGTGCTCGCGCACAGCGGCGTGGCGTGGCTGGTCCTGTTCGAGGGGGTCAACGACATCGGCACCGCCGAGGCGACCCCGGCCGCGCAGAAGCAGGTGACCGACGACCTGGTCTTCGCCTACGACCAGATCGTCACGCGGGCGCACGCCCGCGGCATCCGCGTGTACGGGGCGACGCTGACGCCGTTCGGCGGCAACGCCTCCTACGACGACGCGCAGGGCTACCGGGAGGCGGCCCGGCAGGCGGTCAACCAGTGGATCCGCGCCGGCCGCCGGTTCGACGCCGTGATCGACTTCGACCGTGCCGCCCGCGACCCGGCCGACCCCCGCCGGCTGCTCGCCGCGTACGACGTGGGCGACCACCTGCACCTGAACCCGGCGGGATACCAGGCCCTGGCCGACGCCGTACCCGCCCGCCTGTTCCGGCGGGAGCCGCTGCCCCCGGGCTTCGGATTCGCCTGACGCGACGGCGGCTAGAGTGGCGTCCTGCTGGGGTTCCCCACGCACCGATTCACCGAGCACCGATGGATGAACAAGCGCGATGAGAATCGTCGAGGACGACCTGTCCGGCCCGCAGATCGCCGAGTTCCTGCGGGAACACGTGCGGGAGATGCGGGCCATCACGCCGCTGGAGAGCAAGCACGCCCTCGACCTCGACGGCCTGCGCACGCCCGAGGTCACGTTCTGGTCGGTGCTGGACGGCGACACCGTCGTGGGCTGCGGCGCGCTCAAGAGGCTCGACCCGGCGCACGCCGAGCTGAAGTCGATGCGCACCGCTGCGGCGCGCAAGCGCAGCGGGATCGCGTCCCTGCTGCTGGAGCACATCATCGCCGAGGCCAGGCGGATGGGCTTCACCCGGCTGAGCCTGGAGACCGGCTCAGCCGACTTCTTCCTGCCCGCCAGAAGGCTGTACGAGAAGTTCGGGTTCGGCTACTGCGAACCCTTCGCCGACTACCGGCCCGATCCGCACAGTGTGTTCATGACCAGGCTGCTCTGACGACTTCGTCAGTACGCGTCGGGACGTAGGGCCCGGGCGCACACGGTGAGGCCCTCTCTGAGGGTCTCCCGCGTCGTGTCGTCGACCTTCGCGAGCATGACCGCCTCGATGTCGTCGAGCGAGCTGTCGCATCGCCGCAGCACGGTCACCCCCTCGGGAGTGAGGCGGGCGCACAGTGTGCGGCCGCCGTCCGGGTGCGGGTCGCGGCGGATCAGGCGGCGCCGTTCCAGGTCGCGGATGACGAGGTTCATCGCCTGCGGCGTGACGAAGGCGATGCGGGCCAGCTCCGCCGACGACACGCCGTCACGCGTGCGCAGTTCGCTGAGCGCCATGTACTCGGTCGTGGTGACGCCGTGCCGGGCGAGCGTGTCGTCCAGGCGGGCGCGGATGCGGCGCTCCAGGCGGAACACCAGGTAGCTCAGGCGTGCCGCGGAGGCGGCCGGCTGGGCGGCGGGACGGGGGCGGCGGGCGGTCACCGGACGACGATACCGCGCGATCTTCAAGATGTAAGTTTCGCAGATCCCTATCAAGTCACTTGATAGCAAGTACCTTGATATGCAGCGGAAACACCTATTCGATCGCCGGGGCCCTCGCGACCGTGTCTTGACCGCAGGCCGACGCCGTCTCTATACCGGCTGACGTCACGACTTCCGAGCGGACGGCGATTCCGGAACGTGTGCGGAAAGGCGCACGGAAAAGAGGGAACGGCCGCTGATCGAAAAAGGAGGAGCGGATGAAGCGATTACTCGCGGTGCTCGCCGGTGCCGTCGCCGCGGTGCTGTGCGCCGCCGTGGCGCTGGTGTCGGTGCTGGTGTCCGCGCACCCCGCCGCCGCCGCCACGCTGACCGAGGTGACCAACTTCGGCGCCAACCCCGGCAACCTGCGCATGTACGTGTACGTCCCGAACAGCGCCCAGCAGAACCCGCCGATCGTGCTGGCCATGCACACGTGCGGCGGCACGGGGCCGGGCTTCTACTCGTCCACCGAGTTCGCGTCGCTGGCCGACCGGTACGGCTTCATCGTGATCTACCCGTCGGCCTCGAAGAAGATGAACTGCTTCGACAACTGGTCGGACGCGTCCAAGGTGCGCGGCGGCCAGACCGACCCGGTGTCGCTCATGTCGATGGTGACCTACGTCGAGCAGCAGTACCACGGCGACCCGAACCGGGTGTTCGCGACCGGCGCCTCCTCCGGCGCCATGATGACCAACGCCATGCTCGCCCTGTATCCCGAGGTGTTCAAGGCGGGGGCGGCGTTCATGGGCGTGCCGTTCACGTGCTTCCCCAACGAGGCGGCCTACAACCCGGCGGGCAACTCCTCCCCGTGCGTGGGCAAGACCGCACAGCAGTGGGGCGACGCGGTCCGCAACGCGAACCCCGGCTACCGGGGACCGTGGCCGCGGATGCAGCTGTGGCACGGCACCAGCGACACGGTGGTCAACTACGCCGAGCTGGAGGAGGAGGTCAAGCAGTGGACGAACGTGCACGGCCTGAGCCAGACGCCGACCACCACGGACACGCCGCAGTCCGGGTGGACCCGCCGCCGCTACGCCGACGCCTCGGGGACCGTGCGGGTCGAGGCGTACAGCATCCAGGGCGCGGGCCACAGTCTCCCGATGAGCGGCATGGCGGCCGTCGCCATCCAGTTCTTCGGCCTCACCGGTAGCGGACCGAGCCCGAGCCCCAGCCCCACCGTCAGTCCGTCCGCGAGCCCGTCCGCCAGTCCGTCCGTCAGCCCGTCCGCGAGCCCGTCGCCGTCCGCGAGCCCGTCGAATCCGCAGCAGGGCGCCTCCTGCCGGATCACCTACAGGGCCAATTCCTGGAACAACGGCTTCACGGCGGACGTCACGATCACGAACACCGGCACCGCTCCCGTCAACGGCTGGACCGTCACCTGGACGTGGCCGGGCAACCAGCAGGTCACCAACGCGTGGAACGCCGGCGTGACCCAGTCCGGCGCCCAGGTCACCGCGCGCAACGTCTCCTACAACCCGGCCATCCCCGCCGGAGGCAGCACGAGCTTCGGCTTCCAGGCCTCCTACAGCGGCAGCAACACCGCACCGGCCGGCTTCGCCCTCAACGGCGCGGCCTGCACCACCGGCTGACCGGCCCCGGCCGCGCCGCGACGATCCATCAGGGGGCGGCGCGGCCGGGCGTCAGACGACCAGCGTGTCCAGGACGGTGGCGGCCAGCTCGGCGGCGGGCGGCTCGTACCGCTGGGCGAGCGTCTGGAAGGTCTGCTCGGCCTGGATCGCCGGCCAGTCCCGGGGCAGGTGCTCGGCGGGAAGGTGCGGATCCTGGCGGACGAGCTGCAGCCAGTCGGTGTGCAGCAGCAGCTGCCGCGCGAGGTCGTCGGGCGCGCCGGGGAGCGGCCGGGGGACGTCCCACTGGGCGAGGAACGCCCGGTAGCGCGCGGCGATCTGCTCGATGTCGAACGCCTTCCCGACGAGGTCGGCCGCCTCGGTCGGCTTGAACGCCCTCGCGGCCAGCACGGTCACGTGGTCGCCCAGATCGAGGGAGGCGAGGACGTCGGTGACGTCCTTGGCGCCCGGCGCGATCCACAGCCCGCTCTGCAGCAGGCCGAAGCCGTGCCAGATGAGCCGCGACCGCAGGTCGTGCCGGGTGCTGCGGCGGCTGTCCGGAATCGAGAAGCCGACGAGTGTCCAGCTGCCGTCCCAGTCGCGGTTCACCGCGCCGGTCTCCCACACCCGTTTGCGCCCGTCCTCCAGCACCTCCACGGCATGCGGGGTGAGCCCGAAATACACCTTCCGGCCCTGCCGATGCCGTTCCAGCAGGTTCCGCTTCACCATCCGCGCGAGCGTCGACCGTACGGCCTCCTCGGAGACGCCGAGGCGGGCGAAGACGTCGATGACGCTCCCGGAGTAGACGGCGATGCCGCGATGCAGCACGTAGATACCGAGGAAGCTGAACAGCAGGGACTGCGGGCGCAGGGATGGCGCCGTCTGGTCGTCTTCGCCGCCGAGGGTCACAGCAGCAGGGTAGACCGTCCCAAACGTCATGCAAATCTTTGACGGCCGTCAGATAGCTGCCATACATTCACGATGTCGGGCTGCCGAGCGAAGGGCGACACTATGGATCTTTCCGGCAGGGTGGCCGTCGTCACCGGCGCGGGCCGCGGCCTCGGGCGCGCGTACGCCGAGGCGCTGGCGGCGGCAGGGGCGGCGGTCGTCGTGAACGACGTGGACGGCGACGCGGCCACGGGGGTCGCCGGCGGGATCACCGCGAAGGGAGGCAGGGCCGCGGCCGTCGTCGCCCCGGTGGGCTCCGCCGAGGTCGCCGAGCGGCTGGTCGACACGGCCGTCAAGGAGTTCGGCCGGCTCGACGTGATGGTCACGAACGCGGGCATCCTGCGCGACCGGGTGCTGTGGAAGATGTCGGACGACGACTTCGACGCGGTGATGGGCGTGCACCTGCGCGGCACGTTCACCTGCGCCCGGGCGGCGGCGGTGCGCATGCGCGAGCAGGGGAGTGGGGGCCGGCTGATCCTCGTCTCCTCGCCCGCGGGCCAACGCGGGAACTTCGGACAGACGAACTACGCCGCCGCCAAGGCGGGCGTGGTCGCCATGGCCAGGACCTGGGCGATGGAGCTGGCCAGGGCGAACATCACGGTGAACGCGATCGTCCCGGTGGCGGCCACCGAGATGACCAAGACGATCCCCGCCTTCGCCCCGGTGATCGAGGAGGCGGAGCGGACAGGGAAGCCGTTCCCCCGGTGGCTGCGCAGGGACGAGGGGATGGGCACCGTCGAGGACGTCGCCCCGCTCGTCGTCTTCCTCGCCTCGGACGCCTCCGCCGAGGTGACGGGCCAGGCCATCGGCATCGGGGGAGACCGGCTCGCGCTGTGGTCGCACCCGGTGGAGAAGATCGTGGCGTACGCCGACGGCGGCTGGACGGCCGACGCCATCGCGGCCTCCTGGCGTACGGGCGTCGGCGCCGCCCCGGAGACGTACGGCATCCCCGCACCCGAGAATCCGGAGACCCGGTGAACATCGAGGACCCGGTCGCGATCGACGTGCGCACGCACGCCGCGGTCTCCACCGGCGGGCACGCCGGCTCCATGGAAGGGACGGCAGGCACATGACCATCACGGTGAGCGGGCTCGACGAGATCAGGGCGCTGGCCGGCAAGGATCTCGGCCACAGCGGCTGGCTGGAGATCGGCCAGGAGCGGGTGAACACCTTCGCCGACGCCACCGACGATCACCAGTGGATCCACGTCGATCCCGTCCGGGCCGCGGACGGGCCGTTCGGAGGCCCGATCGCCCACGGCTACCTCACCCTGTCCCTGGTCATCCCGCTGTTCAACGAACTGCTGGACATCCAGGGCGTGAAGATGAGCGTCAACTACGGCCTGGAGAAGGTCCGCTTCCCCAGCCCGGTCAAGGTCGGCAGCAGGATCCGCCTCGCCGCCGCCGTCGTCTCCGTCGAGGACGTCCCCGGCGACGGCGTCCAGATGCTGCTCGACTTCACCGTCGAGACCGACGGCTCCGCCAAGCCCGCCTGCGTGGCGCGGGTGATCTACCGGCACTACGCCTGACACTCCGCGCCTGACGCCTGACACCCGGCGGCTGAGGGCCGTTTCCGTGGGACGACCCGGCGACCGCTTCGGCCGCCGGGTCGTCCGCGTTTGTTCTCATCCACAAACCTGCCCCCGACTCTCCGTTCTTGCGCCAATTGCCGGTTAAGTCCGGTTGCGTGCAGACTTGCCGATCCATAGGCCCCTGACCTGGGGCTTCGCGGCGGAGAGAAAGGATCAGGTATGAGCGTGCCCCGGGGGCCCGTCGACTCCTCACGGGTTCCGCGATTCGCCGGACCGGCCACCTTCGCGCGGCTGCCGCGGCTGGACGAGGTCGGCCGCGCCGATGTGGCGGTGGTGGGCGTGCCGTTCGACAGCGGGGTCTCCTACCGCCCCGGCGCCCGGTTCGGCCCCTCGGCCGTCCGCGAGGCCAGCCGCCTGCTCCGGCCGTACCACCCGGGCCTGGACGTCTCGCCGTTCGCGGAGATACAGGTGGCGGACGCGGGCGACATCGCGTGCAACCCGTTCGACATCCGCGAGGCGGTCGAGACCGTCGAGGAGGCCGCCTCCGGGCTGATGGAGGGCGGCACCCGGCTGGTCACGATCGGCGGCGACCACACGATCGCGCTTCCGCTGCTGCGGGCGGCCGCCCGGCGGCACGGCCCGGTCGCGCTGCTGCACTTCGACGCGCACCTCGACACCTGGGACACCTACTTCGGGGCCGAGTACACGCACGGCACCCCGTTTCGACGGGCGGTCGAGGAGGGCATCCTCGACACCGAGGCGGTGTGCCACGTCGGCACGCGCGGCCCGCTGTACGGCAAGAAGGACCTCGACGACGACCGCCGGCTGGGTTTCGGCATCGTGACCAGCGCCGACGTGATGCGCCGGGGCGTGGACGAGGTCGCCGACGCGCTGCGGCAGCGGATCGGGGGCCGCCCGCTCTACCTCTCGATCGACATCGACGTGCTCGACCCGGCGCACGCGCCCGGCACCGGCACTCCCGAGGCCGGGGGGCTGACGAGCCGGGAACTTCTGGAGATCCTGCGCGGCCTCGTCGGCGCCGATCTGGTCGGCGCCGACGTCGTGGAGGTCGCGCCCGCCTACGACCACGCCGAGATCACCTCCGTCGCGGCCTCCCATGTGGCCTACGACCTGATCAGCCTGCTCGCACTCAAGGAGGAGAAGTGAGCGACACGAACGCGACGAAGGGGCTCCCCGCCGCCTTCGCATGGTCTCCGAAGGGCTGGCCCTCCGAGCGCGCCTTCAGCACGCCGGACGCGGCCGAGGCGTGGTGCTACACCGACCGGTTCTCGTACTTCCCGGGGGAGACCGTCCGCCTCCATCTCAGCGCGAGCGTCCCGTCCTTCGACCTGGAGGTGGTCCGCGACGGGCTGGAGCCGCGCGTCATCTGGTCGCGCGAGGGGCTGTCGGCGGGCCGGTTCGAGGCGCCGGCCGACGCCCACGCCGCCGGCTGCGGCTGGCCGGTGGGGCTGGAGCTGGAGATCCCGGACGACTGGCGGAGCGGCTTCTACATCGTCACCGTGCGCGCGGTCACGCCGTCGGGCGAGCTGTGGGAGCGCGAGCACTTCTTCGTGGTCAAGGCGCCGGCCGGCCGGCGTTCCCCCGCCGCGCTCGTGCTGACCACGGGCACGATGCTGGCCTACAACGACTGGGGCGGCGCGAACCACTACCGCGGCCTGGGCGACGACCCGCGTTCCGACAACGGATCGCCGCTGGCCTCGACGCAGCGCCCGATCGCCCGAGGCATGATCCGCAAGCCGGCGGGCGCGCCCCGGGAGGCCAATCCCGGCACGCTGCCGATCAACGGCGCTCCCCGCTACCCCTCGTACGAGTGGGCACGCCTGTTCGGGTACAGCCGCCACCACGCCGACGCGTTCTGGGCGACCTACGAGCGGCACTTCGTGGTGTGGGCCGAGCGCAACGGCTACGAGATCGACTATCTGACCCAGCACGACCTGCACTTCGACCCCCACGCGCTGGACGGGTACTCCTGCGCGATCGTCGTGGGGCACGACGAGTACTGGTCGTGGCGGATGCGCGACACGGTCGACGCGTTCGTGGACGCCGGCGGCAACCTGGCCAGGTTCGGCGGCAACTACCAGTGGCAGGTGCGGCTCAGCGACGACGGGGCCACCCAGTACTGCTACCGGCTGCCCTCGCTCGACCCCGAGGCGGCCACGACGCCGCACCTGGCCACCACGGTGTGGGAGGCGAAGTCGGTCGGACGGCCGGGCGCCACCACCATCGGGCTCAACGGCCTCGGCGGGATCTACAACCGCTACGGCGTCGCCACTCCCCGCTCGTCGGGAGGCTTCACGGTCTACCGGCCGCACCACTGGGCGTTCGAGGGGACCGACCTCTACTACGGCGACCTGCTCGGCGGGCCCCCGTACTTCCTGGCGGCCTTCGAGCTCGACTCGGTCGAGTACACCTTCCGGCGCGGCCTGCCGTACCCGACGTTCGAGGACGGCGCTCCGGAGACGCTGGAGATCCTGGCTCTCGCACCGGCCGTACGCGGGGAGGAGGACCGCTTCGGCGGCCGGGTGCCGATCGGCGGGCCGGAGGAGGAGGTCTACAACTACAACGCGGACCTCGGCGACGACCTGCCCGACTACGTGCACGAGGGCGAGATGCGGGGCGCCGGGATGATCGCGGCGTTCACCCGCGGCGACGGCGAGGTCTTCAACGGCGGCACCACGGAGTGGTCCCACGTGCTCAGCCTCGGTGACCCCTTCGTCGAGCGCATCACCCACAACGTCCTGCGCCGCTTCGGCATGAGCGGCCGCTTCGGACACCAGGGGGCGGCGTCGTGAACGAGCGGCGGACACCGGCGGGCATCGACGCCGTCCGTGCGATCACGGCCGAGAACGGCGAGCGCTTCGTGCCCCCGCTGAGCGACTACCATCTGCTGTCCGCCGAGTGGACGGAGGCGGAGTTCCGGGTCTTCGGCGGCGGCGCGAGCTCGTTCACCGGCGGTTTCTGGACCGGAGAGCCCGGCGCCGTGCGGTTCGACTCCTGGCCCTATGACGAGATCTGCTTCATCCTCAAGGGCCGCGTCGCCGTACAGGACGAGTCCGGGCGGCGCAAGGAGTTCGGCCCGGGGGAGTCGTTCCACATCCCGCAGGGCTTCCGCGGCGACTGGATCACCCTGGAGCCGAGTGAGAAGGTCTTCGTCGCGGTCAGTCGCTGAGCTCCCCTTTCCCGCCTCCGGGCCCCACCTGCCTCCAGCCCCGAGCCGACCCGCAGTAAGGAGCACACACACCATGCCAGCTCATCCCCCCGGGAGCTCCGCGAACGCGCCCGACTCCCTGGCCGGCAACGCCATGGGCACCAAGGACCTCGTCTTCACGGTCCTGGCCGCGCTGGCCCCGCTGACGCTCATCGTCGCGGTCGCCCCCCTGCACTTCCTGAAGGGCGGCGCCGCCGTCCCCGGCGGCTACCTGGTCGCCGGGGTGGTCATGGCGCTGTTCGCCGTCGGTTTCATGACCATGAGCCGCTACGTCCGCAACGCGGGAGCGTTCTACGCCACCATCTCGCGCGGCCTGGGCAAGCCGGCGGGCTCGGGGGCGGCGATGCTCGCCGTCGTCGCCTACAACGCCCTGCAGATCAGCACGTACGGCGCGCTCGGTGTGTACGCCAACGAGACGTTCGAGAACTACTTCCACCGTGACGTCCCGTGGTGGGTGTTCGCGATCGTCGGCCTGATCTTCGTGGGGTGGCTCGGTTATCGGGGCATCCACACCAGCGCCCGGATCCTCGGGACCCTGCTGGTGCTGGAGACGGTCGTGCTCGTCGTGCTGGCGGCCTACGTCCTCGCGAAGGGCGGCGCCGGTGACTGGTCCGCCGAGTCGTTCGCGCCCAGCAGGGTCTTCGACCCGGGCAACGGGGCGATGTTCGCCCTGGTCGCCGGGGCGTTCATGGGCTTCGAGGCCACCGCGATCTTCAGCGAGGAGGCGCGGGGCGGCATCCGTACGGTCCGCCGGGCGACCTACATCGCCGTCGGGTTCATCGCCGTCTTCTACGCCTTCGTCACCTGGGTCATCGTGATGGCCTACGGCGTCGACAAGATCGGGCCCGCGGCCGAGGCCGACCCGGTCAACCTCGTCGTCGCCGTCTTCGACAAGTACGTGCCCGCCCCGATCACCGAGGTCATGCACATCCTGCTGCTGACCAGCGCGTTCGCCGCGCTGCTCGCGCTGCACAACGCGGCCAACCGCTACTTCTACGCGATGGGCCGCGAGGGCCTGCTGCCCCGCGCGCTCGGCCGCACCCACCCGCGGACCAAGGCCCCTTTGACGGCCGGTCTCGTGCAGACCGTGCTGGCGGCCGTGGCCGTCGTCGTGTTCGCGGTCTTCGGGATCGACCCCTACCTGGGGCTGCTGCTGTGGGGCAGCGCGCTCGGGTTCCTCGGGATCATCTGCCTGTGGGCGTTCTGCTCCCTGGCGATCATCCGCTTCCTGCGACGGCAGGCGCCCGAGGCCGGGATCTTCCGGACCACGATCGCTCCCGGGCTCAGCTTCGCCGCCCTGGCCGTGGTGCTCTTCCTCGTCCTGAGCAACCTGCCGCTGCTGACCGGCGCCGGCACCACCACCAACATCCTGATCGTCGGTCTCGCCGTGGCCGCCGTCGTCGCCGGCGTGACCAGGGCCCTGTATCTGCGGGCCCGCGCACCCCGGCTCTACGCCGGACTGGCCCAGACGTCCGTCGACGAACCGCCCGCGGGGCGGAGAGAGCCCGCCATCGGAAATGCCTGATCACGACACGTCATCGCCCGGCGGCTGCCGCGGCTACCTGCCGCTCGACCTGGCCGGCGTGCTGAACGCGCCGCGTTCGGTCCTCGACGACGGCGACTCCTATCCGCTCGGGCCGCGTACGCTCTACGGCCTGCCGTTCCTGTTCGGCGACGAAGGCGACGCGGGCGCGGCGCTGCTGCGCGTGGGCGGGCCCGACCCGGCGACCGTCACCGTGCCGGTGGACCGCGCGTTCACGTGGATGGTGGTCGCCCACGCCCTGGAGTCCCCGGACCTGTTCGACGGGCAGATGGCCGGTCAGCTCTGCGGGCACTACACGCTCGTCTACGACGACGGGACCACCGAGCGGCTGCCGGTGCGCCAGCGCCTGGAGATCGGGCCCACGCCTCGGCTGTGGAGCGACCGAGCCATCCCGCTCGACTGGGGGCAGACCCCGTTCCTGGCCGTCCCCGACGCCCAGCACCGGCTCATGCCTCGCACCCACGGGCGTTTCGACGCCGCCGGGGCGCGGTTCGTCGACATCGACGACCCGCAGGCCCGGTCGCCGTACGTCCTGCCCTACCGGTTCTACCTGTGGCCCTGCCGCAACCCCCACCCGGGTAAGACGGTCCGCGCCCTGGAGATCGCCTCGGCGGGCCCGGCCATCCTCGTCGGCGCGCTGACCACCAGCGAGCTCGACGAGGACCCCTTCGGGCGTACGGTGTGGCGCGACGTCCTGCTCGACCTCGACCCGCCGGTGGGGCCGATCGCCGAGGACCTGGCGGTGACCGTCGACAGGGGATCGGCGACCTACGTCTACCGCACGGTCGGCTCCGGCGACGCGGCCGCGGGGGACACCCCGGCCTGGGGGACCCCGGTGGGGGAGCACCACCAGGGCTACGTACGCGTCGCCGCCACCCCGTCGGCGCGGCTGACGCTCACCCGCGGGGAAACGGTGATCAGCACCTGCGGATGGGAGGAACTGCTCACCGCCGGACGGCACAGCGACGGCGGGGTCACCTGGCGCGTCCCCGACGCCGGGCGGGCCTGGGTGCGCACCACGGTCAGGGACGCGGCGACCGGTGAGCCGGTCCCGTGCCGGATCCACTTCCGGTCCGCCGACGGGGTGCCCTATCCGCCGCACGGGCATCACGGGCACATCAACTCCGACGGCAACACCTGGAACCTCGACATCGGCGGCGACGTCCGCCTCGGCACCACGACCTACTCCTACATCGACGGCGCCTGCGAGGGCTGGCTGCCGCTGGGCGAGGTCACGGTCGAGGCGGCGCGCGGGTTCGAGTACGAGCCGCTGCACACCACGGTCACGATCCGGCCGGGCCGGACCGAGCTCGAACTGACGCTGACCAGGGTGACCGACCTGGCCGCCGACGGCTGGTACAGCGGCGACACCCACGTGCACTTCGTCTCGACCCTCGGCGCGGAGCTGGAGGCCCGCGGCGAGGACGTCCGGGTCACCAACCTGCTGCTCAGCCAGTGGGGGCACCTGTTCACCAACACCGAGGAGTTCACCGGGCACCCGCACACCTCCCACGACGGCCACACGCACGTGTTCGCCGGCCAGGAGAACCGCAGCGGCATGCTCGGCCACATCAACCTGCTCGGCCTGCGCCGCCCGATCATGCCGTGGTGCACCGGCGGCGCCGAGGAGTCGGAACTCGGCGGCGGCCTGGAGACCACGCTGTCCCACTGGGCCGACGAATGCCACGAACAGGGCGGCACCGTCGTGCTGGCGCACTTCCCCGTGCCCAACGGCGAGGCCGCGGCCCTGCTCGCCACCGGCAGGCTCGACGCCGTCGAGATGATCGCCTACGACCCCTACAACATCCAGGAGTACTACCGCTACCTCAACGCCGGCTACCGGATCACCCTGGTGGGCGGCACCGACAAGATGAGCAGCGAGGTGCCGATCGGCCTCATCCGCACGTACGCGCACGTGCCCGCGGACGAGGAGTTCGACTACTGGGCCTGGTGCAGGGCCGTCCGGGAGGGCGCGACCTTCGTCACCAGCGGGCCGCTCCTGTGGTTCCGCGTGGACGGTCACCGGCCGGGCGAGGACGCCCGCGTGCCCGCGAGCGGCGCCGTACGCGTCGAGGCCCGCGTTCAGTCGATCTTCGATGTCGACCGGCTCGAGATCGTGGTCAACGGCCACGTCGTCGCCGAGCGCCGGACCGGCACTCCCGGCCGCACGCTCGAACTGACCGCGGACGTGCCCGTGACCGAGGACAGCTGGATCGCCGCGCGCTGCTACGGGCCGGGCGCCGACGTCGCCCGCCACCACGACGTGTGGGCCAGGCCGATCATGGCGCACACGTCTCCGGTCTACCTGCGGACGGGCGAGGAGTACGCCCGCTTCGACGCGGCCACGGTCGACCACATGCTGAACCTCGTCGACGGCTCCCTCGCCTACATCGACGAGCGCAGCCGCCGTATGTGGCCCGGCCAGGTCTGCCATCGGCACGGGCAGGAGGACCATCTGGCCTTCCTGCGGGCGCCGTTCCTGCAGGCCCGCGAACTGCTGCGCGAGCGCAAGGCGGCCGTCTGAGGCCACGCCGCCGGCGCGATCCGGTACGGCCGCCGCCCGGCCGCCTCGACGGGCGGGCGGCAGCCGTCCTGGTCCACGTCGCCACCGGCGTTCATCCAAGGGTGAGCGGGATCTCGGGATTGCCGGGCTGGGCGCTCATGTCCCGGTCCTTCTCCATCGAGGCCGGCCCCGTCACCGATCTTCTTGATCGAGCTTGCCCTGAGCCTCCCTCGAAAGATCCTGCCAGTCGGCCCAGGTCTTGAGCCGGTCGGCGTAGACCTGCTGGAGCATCGGGTAGAAGCCCAGGCCGAAGAGCACCCGCAGCGGCGGGTTGTCGGAGTCGACGATCTTGAGAAGTGCCCGGGCCGCGGCGGCCGGGTCGCCGGCGGGCTGCTTTCCCGCGAACGCGGCGAGGCGCCGGCGGAGACCGTCGTAGGCCGGGTTGTGCTCGGCCACGTGGCCGTTGTCGAGGGGATCGGGGTTCTCGCCTGACCGGGTGGCAAAGCCGCCGGGCTCGATCACGGTCACCTTGACGCCGAAGTCCGCGACCTCGTGGGCGAGGGTCTCGCCCAGGGCTTCCAGGGCCCACCTGGAGGCCTGGTACGCGCCGCCGAGCGGCATCGCGATGAGCCCGGCGGCCGAGGACATCTGGATGACGTGTCCCGATCCCTGCTCGCGCAGGTAGGGCAGCGCGGCCTGGATCACCCACACCGCGCCGAACAGGTTGGTCTCGAACTGGTCGCGCAGGTGCTGCTCGGTCAGCTCCTCGATCGCGCCGATCTGGGCGTAGCCGGCGTTGTTCACGATGACGTCGAGACGGCCGAAGTGCTCCTTGGCCCGCTTCACGCTCTCGAAGACGGCCGCCTTGTCGGTCACGTCCAGTTCGAGCGCGAGCACCGCGTCGCCATAGGCGGCGACCAGCTCGTCAAGGCTCGCGGTGTTCCGCGCGGTCGCGGCCACCTTGTCGCCGCGGGACAGCGCGGCCTCGACGAAGTTGCGGCCCAGACCGCGGGACGAACCGGTGACGAACCAGACCTTGCTCATGATGTCTTTTCTTTCTGCGGTTGTCTGCTGTTTCACCCCCTAGACCGACGACCCGGCACGGATATGACGGTGGGCGAGTGTGACCTGCGTCTCTCGGGCACTCGTGGCGCAGCACGCGTCCGCGGCCTGTGGACGCGGCGGCCGGGCGGGGTAGGTCGAGATGGAGGCCGAGGGCCGGGCGCGCGTGCGTCCGGGCCGGGGCTGCCCGCGTCCATATTGGGCAAAGTATTGACCTCCGTTAGAAATCTGCCTAACCTCCGGACGAGAAGGCGAGAGTCTCAGCTCGCTCCCGGACGAGGAGCTCGGTCATGCCGAACCTGTCAGTCGCACCCCCCAGTTCGATTCAGCTCCGCCGCGCGGTGACCTCCAGCTTCCTGGGCAGCGTCATCGAGTACTACGACTTCCTGCTGTACGCCACGGCGTCGGCCGTGGTCTTCAACAAGGTCTTCTTCTCCTCCCTCGACTCGCTCACCGCGACGGTCGCCAGTTTCGGCACGTTCGCCACGGGCTACCTGGCGAGGCCGCTCGGCGGAGTGATCTTCGGTCACTACGGCGACCGGCTGGGACGCAAGCGCATGCTCGTGCTGACCATGACCCTGATGGGCGTCGCCAGCTTCCTCATCGGCCTGCTCCCCACCTACGCGCAGATCGGCAGCCTCGCGCCCATCGCACTCGTCGCGCTCCGGGTCCTGCAGGGCGTCGCCGTCGGCGGCGAATGGGGCGGCGCGGTGCTGATGTCCGCCGAGCACGCGACCGGCAGGCGCGGCCTGTGGGCGAGCTTCACCAACGCCGGAGCCCCCTTCGGCATGGTGCTGTCCACGGCGGTGCTCAGCGGCACGGCCGCGGTCATGGACGAGCGGGCGTTCCTGAGCTGGGGCTGGCGGGTGCCGTTCCTGATCAGCATCGTGCTGCTGGCGGTCGGCCTGTTCGTTCGGCTGCGGGTCGAGGAGACCCCGGTGTTCGAGGCCGCCAGGAAGCGCGCGTCGAGGCTGCCGCTGCTGGACGTGTTCCGCGACCACCCGAAGGCCCTCCTGCTCGGGGTCGGCGTCGGACTGTCCGCCTTCGTGGCCCAGGGCACCCTCACCACCTATCTCATCGCGTACGGCGTGCGCGCCGGCTTCGCCAGGCAGGCGGTGCTGAACGCGCTCACGCTCTCGTCCGCGCTGGCCGTCCTGGGCATCGTCGGCTGGTCGGCGCTGTCCGACCGGGTCGGGCGCCGGCCGGTGGTGCTCGCGGGCGCGGTGCTCATGGCGGCGTACGGCTTCGCGCTCTTCCCGATGGTGGACTCCGGCAGCACTGCCGTGCTCGCCCTCGCGCTCGTGCTCGGTCAGTCGCTCGTCCACCCGCTGATGTACGGCCCGCTCGCGGCGTTGTACACCGAGCTGTTCGCCACCGGGAGCCGCTACACGGGAGCCTCGCTCGGCTACCAGATCGCCGGGCTCGGAGCAGGTCTCGCGCCGCTGCTGTTCGCCCAGCTCGACGCGTCGGGCGGCGGGACGACGACGATCTCGGTGATCATCGCGGCCTGCTGCCTGCTGACCGTGGTCTGCGTCCTGGCGCTGCGCGAGACCAGCCGCCAGGACCTGACCTCGGTGACTTCCGCCGCGCCCGCATCCGCTCGCGTCGCCGACACGGCGAAACCGTCCTCCGCCTGACGAGGGGTACCACTCATGCGCAACGCCGGACTGGGAGGCTGGCCGGCCCGCAGGGCCCAGATGAGCCCGGACCGCACCGCGTTCGTCTACGAGGACCGGCCGCTCAGCTACGCGGAGGTCCACGAGCGGACGACGAGGCTCGCGTCGCGGCTGCGTGACGCGGGAGTGCGGGCGGGGGACCGGGTCGCCTACCTCGGTCCCAACCACGTCGCCTTCGCCGAGACGATGTTCGCCACCCACGTGCTCGGCGGGATCTTCGTCCCGCTGAACTTCCGGCTGGCCGCGCCCGAGATCGCGTACATGCTCGATCACTCGGGCGCGTCCGTCCTCGTCTACGCGCCGGAATGCGCGGCACAGTGCGCGGAGGCGGTCCGCGATCTCCCAGGCCCGCGCACGGTCGTGGCGCTCGACTCCCCGGCGGAGGGGGAGCGGCACTACGAGACGTGGCTGTCGCAGGGCGACCCCACGCCGATCGACACCCCGGTGGCACTCGACGACATCGCCCTCATCCTCTACACCTCCGGCACCACCGGACGGCCCAAGGGCGCCATGCTCAGCCACGCCAACCTGGTGTGGAACTGCTTCCACATCATGATCGGCGTGGACGTGACGAGCACCGAGGTCACGCTCATCAGCGCGCCGCTGTTCCACGTGGCGGCCCTGAACCAGACCCTGCTGCCGACCTTCCTCAAAGGCGGCATCTCGGTCATCATGCCGTCATGGGATGTCGACCGGTGTTACGACCTCATCGAGAAGCACCGGGTCACCTGGATGTTCGGGGTCACCGCGATGTTCGCCGCGTTGGCGCGGTCGCCCCGGTGGCACGGCGCCGACCTGTCCTCGCTGCGCACTCTCATGTCCGGGGGCGCGGCCATCCCGGTCGCGTTGATCCGCGCCTACCAGGAACGGGGCCTGGTCTTCTGCCAGGGCTACGGGATGACCGAGACCTCGCCGGGCGCGACCTTCCTGGAGGCGGGCGAGAGCGTGCGCAAGGTGGGCTCCGCCGGGGTGCCGGTGTTCTTCGCCAACGTGCGCGTGGTCCGGCCCGACCTCACCCCCGTGGCGCCCGGCGAGCCGGGCGAGGTTCTCGTTCAGGGGCCGAACGTCACCCCCGGCTACTGGCGCGATCCGGAGGCGACCGCCGCCGCGCTGGCCGAGGGCGGCTGGTTCCACTCAGGAGACATCGCCACCCTGGACGACGAGGGCCACCTCCACATCGTCGACCGGGTGAAGGACATGTACATCTCCGGCGGGGAGAACGTCTACCCGGCGGAGGTCGAGGGCGTGCTCTTCGAACACCCGGCCGTGGCGGAGGCCGCCGTGGTCGGGGTGCCCGACGACACGTGGGGCGAGGTCGGCCGCGCCTTCGTCGTGCCGCGCCCCGGCGCGGCCGTCACCCCCGGCGAGCTGCGCGACTTCCTCCGCCCCCGGCTCGCGAAGTACAAGATCCCGGTCTACGTCGACGTCGTCGACGCGCTGCCGAAGACCGGTTCCGGCAAGATCCGCAAACCCGACCTGCGCAGGCGGCCTCTGCCCGCCGGCCTCGAGGAGTAATTCGTGATCGTCACCGAATTCGCGCGCAACCAGTGGTACGTGGCCGCCTACGGTCACGAGGTCGGCCGGCGTCAGCTCGGCCGCACCATCCTGAACGAGCCGATCCTGCTCTACCGCACCGAGGACGGGCGGGCGGTGGCGATGGCCGACCGCTGCGTGCACCGCCGGTTCCCCCTGTCGGAATCGCCCAGCCACCTGGTCGGCGACCGCGTGGTCTGCGGCTACCACGGCTTCACCTACGGACCGGACGGCGTCTGCGTCGCCGTGCCCGCCCAGCAGCGCATCCCGCGCACCGCGCGGCTGCGCACCTACCCCGTGGTGGAGCAGGACTCGTTCGTCTGGGTGTGGATCGGCGACCGCGAGCCGGGCGACACGCTGCCGCCGCGCGCTCCCTGGCTGGCCTCGCCCGACTACGCCACGGTGTGCGGGATGGAGCCGCTGAACGCCCGGTACGGCCTGCTCGTGGACAACCTCCTCGACCTGTCCCACGAGACGTACCTGCACGGCGGGTACATCGGCACCCCGGAGGTGGCCGAGACCCCGATCACGACGGAGGTCGACGAGGACGCGGGCGTCGTCTACGTCAGCCGCCACATGGACGACGCGGCCTGCCCGCCGTTCTACGCCGAGTCGACCGGCATCAAGGGCCGGATCACCCGCTGGCAGGACATCGAGTATCACCCGCCGTGCCTGTATCTGCTGCACAGCCGCGTCGCCCCCGTCGGATCGCCCCCGCCCGCCGCCGACGGCACGGACCCGCACGCCTTCCACGTCGAGGTCGTGTACGCGATCACCCCGTCGACGGACAACGCCACCTACGACTTCTGGGCGGTGGCCCGCGACTTCGCGCTCGACGACGAGAAGGTCTCCGACTTCCTGCGGGACAGCAACCGCACCGTCGTCCTGCAGGACGTGGCCGCGCTCAACACGCTGGAGCAGGTCCTGGCCGCGGAGCCGGACCGATACCAGGAGCTGTCGGTGAACATCGACACCGGCGGGCTGGCCGCCCGCCGCCTCCTCGCCCGGATGGCCGGCCCCGTGCCGGCCGACTCCGTGCCCTCGCAGAGCGCCGTTCGATGAACGCACGGGACTCCGGTGCGCGGGCCGGCCGCACCGTCTACCGCATCCGCTGGCTGCCGGGGACGGACCGGCTGCACGCCTCCTGCTTCTGCGGGGCGGAGCGCGAGTTCGAGGACCCGGTGGCCCTGTGGGACTGGCTGCTCGGCCACCCGGAGGGCCACCGGCCCCGGCCCACGGCGGCGCAGGACTCCCCGGCCCCGGCCGCCGCGCTCGTCTGAGACACGACATCCTCCAGAAAGGAAGCCTCGGCGACCATGCCCGTCACGGAACCGGAGCTCGACGTGAAGGTGGCGGGCAAGACGCCCGTCGCCGAAGGCGTCGTCCTCCTGCGTCTCGTCCGTCCCGACGGCGGCCCGCTGCCCGCCTGGACGCCGGGCGCCCACGTCGACCTGCTGCTCGCCCCGGGGCTGGTCAGGCAGTACTCGCTGTGCGGCGACCCCGGTGACCCCTCGGTCTTCCAGGTGGCGGTGCTGCGGGAGTCCGGCGGGCGGGGCGGCTCGGCGTACGTGCACGACCGGCTCGCCGAGGGCGACACGATCCGGGTGCGCGGTCCCCGCAACCGCTTCGGCCTCGCCGAGTCGCCCCGCTACCTGTTCGTCGCCGGCGGCATCGGCATCACCCCGATCCTGCCCATGATCGAGGAGGCGGCGCGGCGCGGGTGCGACTGGCGCCTGGTGTACGGCGGGCGCACCCGGGCCTCGATGGCGTTCGCCGACCGGCTCGCACGGGACCATCCGGGCCGGGTGGAGCTGTGCCCGCAGGACGAGACGGGTCTGCTCGACCTGGACACGCTGCTCGGCGTCCCGCGTGCGGACACCCTCGTCTACTGCTGCGGACCCGAGCCGCTGCTGGCGGCCGCGCAGGAGCGGTGCGCCTCCTGGCCGAAGGGAGCGCTGCGGGTCGAACGCTTCGTGCCCTCGGCCCGGAACGGCGCGGGCACGGCGGAGGACACGGCGGAGGGCGCGGCGGAGGGCACGGCGGAGGGCCCCTTCGAGGTGGAGCTGGCCCTGACCGGCACGACGCTGACCGTGCCGGAGGGCCGCTCGATCCTGGAGGTGGTCGAGGAGGCGGGGGTCGCGGTGCTGTCGTCCTGCCGCGAGGGCACCTGCGGCACCTGCGAGACGGCGGTGCTCGGCGGCGTCCCCGATCACCGCGACGACCTGCTCACGGAGGAGGAGCGCGAGGCCGGGGACGTCATGTTCATCTGCGTGTCGCGGGCCCGGTCCGACCGCCTCGTCCTCGAACTCTGACCGGCTCGGAAGCGGAGGTCGCCTGCCGGCTCCTCCAGGTGCTCACTGCGCTCGGCCCCCGCTGTCCTGGCCGGCGAGCGCGTCAACCGCGGCCGGCTCAGCCCGCTCCTTGTCGTCGGTGCCGAGGAACACGATGTCGAGGTCGTGGAGCCGGTCGGGGGCGGCGTCGACGGCGATGCGGGTGATCTTCCCGTCGCCGACGGTGAACGTGAAGACGGCCTTCGGCCGGCCGCGGTGCGACCAGACGGCCGCCGGAACGCCGTCGACCAGGGCGAGCCGGGCGGCTTGAGCCCGTCCGGCGAAGAAGGCCGCCACCGCGTGGGCGCCGCGGATCTCGCCGGCCACGGCGTCCGGATCGAGCAGCTCGAGCAGGGCGGCGAAATCCCCGTTCCGGGAGGCGGCGAGGAAGGCGGCGACGATCTCCCGCTTCGGAGATCGCGCGGCATCGGATGCCCCGGCCGCTCCTCGCACCCGGCGCCGGGCCCGGCTGGCGAGCTGCCGGGCCGCCACCGGGGAGCGGTCGATGATGGCGCCGATCTCGTCGAACGACACAGCGAAGACGTCGTGGAGGACGAACGCGAGCCGCTCGGCGGGACTCAGCGTGTCCAGCACCACCCTCAGCGCGACACCGACAGAATCGGCCAGCAGCGCCTCGTCCTCGGGGCCGGTCTGGTTCGTCGGGCGCAGGCCCGCGAGCGGCGCGGCCGGCTCGGGCGGCAGCGTCCCGGCCGACTCCTCCGGCCGGGTGCGGCGTGCCTCGAGCATGTTCAGGCAGATCCGGGCGACGACAGTGGTCAGCCACCCGGCCGGATTCTCCACCCTGCCGGTGTCGGCGCGGCCGGCCCGCAGCCAGGCCTCCTGCACCGCGTCCTCGGCCTCACTGGGCGAGCCGAGCATCCGGTAGGCCATCGCCTGCAATCGGCCCTGGTGCTCGGCGAACCGCTCGCTCAGCCAGTCCTGCTCGACCATCTGTCACATTCCTCCGTCGCGGCTGTCATACCTGAATGACCGGCGAACCCACGCCGATGTGACATCCGGGCCCGGCTCGGATGTCCGGCCTGCCGGTTCGGCCGGCGAACACCCGGAAACCACCAGGAGAGAACCGTGTCCCTGCAGGTGAATGCCATCATGCTCGGTGTCCAGGACCTGACCCGAGCCAAGAAGTTCTACGAAGGCCTGGGCTGCGAGATCGACAAGGACACCCGCCATTTCGTTTCGTTCAGTCTGGGCGAGGGATCCCCGCAGCTGGCCCTCTACGAATGGGAGGCGGCGGCACAGGACGCCGGAGTCTCCGCGGAGGGATCCGGATTTCGCGGCGCCTCATTCCACTTCAACCCCGACTCCAGGCAAGCGGTGGATGAGATGATGCGCAACGCGGTGGCCGGCGGCGGCAGCGTGGTCAAGGAGGCGGCTCCCGCCCAGTGGGGCGGATACTTCGGCTACTTCAGCGACCCGGACGGCTATCTCTGGAAAGTCACCACCTACGCCTCCTGACCTGTAGACCTCACGCAGGGCCCCGGCCTCGCCACCCCGGCGAGGCCGGGGCGCCCGTCAGCCTTTGCGGGTGCCGACGGTCTCGCCCGAGGCGATCGCGGCGTCCTTGATGCGCCGGTGCACCGCTGCCGCGTCGCCGCCCGGCGTGATCGGGCCGCGCAGCGCGTACACGATGAAGTGGTAGTGGTGCACCCCGCTCGGCGGGCAGGGGCCGGCGTAGGCGGCCTTGCCGTCGCTGCCCGGCAGGACCTTCCCCGGGGCGCGGCCCTCGGGCACGCTCGTCTCGGTGGCGGGGATGCCGGTCACGATCCAGTGGATGTACGTCCCGCCGGGGGCGTCCGGGTCGTCCACCACGATCGCCAGCTCGCGAGCGGACCCGGGAACGCCGCTCCAGGTCAGCGGGGGCGAGACGTCCTGGCCTCCCTGCCGGGCGCACACGTGCTTCCCGGGGATCGCGGCGCCCTCGGCGAAGGCCGGGGTGCTCACCTTCAGAGCGTCCGCAGGCGAGGCGCCCTCGGCCGAGCATCCCGGGAGGAGGACCGCGAGGAGGACACCGCCGACCAACTTGCCGATCTTCATTCGGCCAGGATAGGCGGCCGGAGCGTGCCGGCCCCGTCATCGCGCCCGGCGTGTGCGAGACCGGGCCGCCCGGAACGCAGCGATGCGAGCGTCCCGCTCCCGGGCGGGCCGGGAGCGGGACGTTCGGTGAACTCAGCCGTCGATGCGGTGGGTGGTCCAGAACGACGACAGGTCCACGGAGGTGGCGGCCTGCGCGGCGGCCTTGAACTCCGCGGTGGTCGAGACCCCGTACCAGTGGGCGGTGGCGTAGTTCTTCAGCAGGTTCTGCATCGCCGTCGTGCCGATCGCGCGCCGCAGGTCGTGCAGCGCGCACTTGCCGTAGGTGTAGACGACCGTGCCGTACCGGCTCGAATGGGCGTCCCAGTAGGCCATCGAGTTGCTGATCTTCTCGGCCGACGACTGCCAGGAGACGCTGTTCCAGCAGTTGGCGCCCGAGAGGCCGTTGTAGAGGTCGGTGGCGTAGTCGGTGAACGACTCGTCCAGCCACGGGCCGGCGTACTCGTCGTCGCCGACGATCCCGTACCACCACTGGTGGGCCAGTTCGTGGGCGAGCGCGGTGGAGCTGACCACGTCGAGCACGAAGCCCGGATACTCCATGCCGCCGAACCAGAAGTTGTTGTCCAGCACCACGTCCGCCTCGCCGTACGGGTAGGCGCCGAACCGTCCCGCGTGCGCGACGAGCGCGTTCTTCGCCGTGGTCATCATCGAGCTCGCGCTGCCGGAGCTGATCGAGCTCACCCGGTAGACGTTCACGACGACGCCCGTCGTGGTGGTGCTCGTGGTCTTGACGAACGGCCCGGCCGCCCACGCGAACTCGCGGACGTTCTTCGCCGTCGCCTTGGTGATCGTACGGCCGGATGTGCCCGGCGTGTCGACGGAGGTGCCGGTCGCCGGCACGAGCAGCGAGGTCGGGTGGTCGAGCGTCACCGAGTAGTCGCTGATCAGCGCGTAGAAGGACTCGCCGTTGTTGCTGTACGGGTCGAGGTGCCAGCCGCTCGCGTCGCGGACCGCCAGGACCGGCAGCGCGTTGCCGATGAAGTTGTAGGACCCGTCGCGCCCGAACCGGTCGGCGCCGCTTGGCACGACGATGCCGAGATCGAACCCGATCGAGGCGCTCTGGTTCTGGGCGAGCGGCGTGGGCAGGGTGATCTTCAGCGCGGTGCAGGAGACCGACAGTGGGGACGGCGTGCCCCCGGTCACGTTGGTCACGGTGACCGGCGTGGACGGGCATGCCCCGTGGTAGTTGTCCCAGAGGCGGAGGTAGACCTCCGTCAGGGGGTCCGCCGACAGGTTGGCGAAGGTGACGCTCTCATGTCCTGTCCACGTGCTGCCCGAGGCGTTGCTGGTGAGGGTGACCGTGTAGGAGGGCGATCCCGGCGTCCTGGTCCCGTCCACGGCGTGCGCGGCCGGCGGAACGCCCCACACGAGGACGAGCACGGCCGCCGCCGCGGTGATCAGGAATCGTCGCACCATGAGGAGGGTCTCCTTTCGAGCGCCCGAACCCCCGATCTGCCGACGTAATGTAACTTTTTGTCAAATGGCGGTCAATGATTGCTTTTTGGCCGTTCTGGTGCTTTTAGCGGCAGGATTTCCCTCGACGGGCATTGGTCGCGTATTCGCTGAGCGTGATTGCGTGAACACTTCCTGTCATCGATACTCGTCCGGGTGGCAAGCGCACTCGGAGAGGGTCACAGGGTGGTTCGAACCAGGCATGGCAGGACCACCACGGCGATCGTCGCCGCGACCGTGCTCCTGTGCGTCCCATCCGGCGCGGCCTCCGCCGGCCCCGGCGGGGATCGGCCGATCGACTGCCGCACCTGGCCGGGGCCGAACCCTGACACGGTGAAGAACGTCAGGCCCGTGTACTCCCTGACGAACGGGAAGTGGGGCAACGAGGTGGACGTCACGCTCTGGCGCGGAGACGCGGGCCCGCGCGGGGAGTGGCACTACTGGGCGACCCTCACCGGCCGCACCCGCCCGGGTGACGCGGTCTGGCTGAACGTCTGGCCTCCGGGCGGCGGCCCGTGGCATCGGTGCGGCCCCTTTCCGGTGAGTCGTGACGGCCAGGCGGTCTCCTCGCCGATGGCCGTCTGGCGTGATTTCACCCTCGTCAGAGCCTGCGGCCGGCACGACGACTTCAGTACGTGCGGACGCGACAAGGGCGCGATGGTGGAATGACCCCGGCCGTGCCGGCCGGGGAAGGCCGGCACCGGGGTCGGTGGGTCAGCTCGTCGCGCAGGGCGAGCCGTTGAGCGTGAACTGCTTGGGTGCGGGGTTGGCGCCGTTGTCCCAGCGGCCGAGGAAGCCGAAGGTCACGCTGCCGCCGTTCGCCGCGATCGTGGCGTTGTAGCCGGCGTTGGTCACCGTGACGTTCGGCCCGCTCTGGGTGTAGGAGCCGTCCCACAGCTGGGTCA
Organism: Microbispora sp. KK1-11; assembly: GCF_006874435.1. Lineage (NCBI taxonomy): Bacteria > Bacillati > Actinomycetota > Actinomycetes > Streptosporangiales > Streptosporangiaceae > Microbispora > Microbispora sp. KK1-11. The sequence goes on from NZ_VIRJ01000009.1 coordinate 222,082, forward strand.
CGGTCTGCCCGTTGCCGTACGTCCAGCCGAGCCGCCAGCCCTTCACGGCCGCGGCCCCCCGGTTGACGATCCGGACTCCCGCCTGGAAGCCGCCGGTCCACTGGTTGGTGACCGTGTACGTCACCGTGCAGGTGGCGGCCGGCGTCGGCGAGGAACTGGGAGAGGGACTGGGCGAAGGGGACGGGCTGGGGCTCGGGGAGGACGACGGGCTGGTGGAGGGGCTGGGGGACGGCGAGGCGGACGGGGAGGGAGAAGGCGAGGCGGATGGTGAGGGAGAAGGCGACGGGCCGGCGCCGGCGGGGATCACGACGGTGCTGATCGAGTTGGCCGGGAACGTGCCGGTGAAGCCGCCGGCCCCGACCTGCACGTCGGCGTCGCGCCTGATGGCCGACGTGTCGGCCGCGCCGTACCGGTAGACCTGGGCGGTCGCTCCGCCGGCGCGCCCCTTGACGGCGACCTGGCTGGTCAGGTCGCCGCCGGTCTTGTTCACCACGACGAGCGTGAGCGCCCGGTCGGAAGCCCGCTCGGCGGCGTACACCGCCAGCTTGCCCTGGTCGGCGCTGGTCGCGCCGACCGCCGTCTCGCCGAACCGGCCGCCCTTGCCGTCGTAGTTCAGGTACATCCGGAAGGCGTACGCGCCGGGCTGGGAGGCCGTGGGCGGCCCCCACAGGGTGGCGAGGTCGAGGCCCTCGCGGCCGAAGATGCCGAGGATGTCGGCCTGGGCCAGGGCGCCGTTGACGTGGTCGAGGGCGCCCCAGTTGTACTCGGTGATCGCGGTCTTGGTGCCGGGATACTCGGCGGCCACCAGTTCCTTCATCCGCGGGATCAGCCGGACCTGCGTGCTGATCCAGCTCTCGTCCGTGTACGACGGGTCCCACAGCGCCCGGGTGGAGCGCAGCCGCAGGGCGTCGGTGGCCGGGTCGCCGCCGGAGCCGAAGGCGACGCCGGACGCCTGTGGGTAGAAGTGCTCGTCGAAGTAGTCGAGGACGCGCAGGCCGTGCTCGTCCTCGTATTTCTTCATCTGCCGCAGGTACCACGTGGTGAACGGAAGGCCGCCGCGGACCTCCTTGTCCGGGGGGTTCGACCAGCAGTTGGTCCGGCCGCAGGTCTCCTGGTCGAGGCCGGAGTAGTCCCAGGAGGACCAGCCCCAGCCGACCGGGCCGAGCGTCTTCGCCCCGGGGTCGGCGGCCTTCACGGCGGCGCCGATGAGGTAGGCCTTGTCGCGCAGCTCGACCGAGCTCGCGCCCTCGGGGTGGACGTCCCGGTGCGTGCTGTGCCAGATGTCGGGCTCGTTGTCGAGGTTGTAGAACTTCACGCCGCCGCCCGAGGCCGTGCCGTACCTGCCGGTGAGGTGGCCGATCCAGTCCTTCACGTACGCCGCCCCGGCTTCGACGCTCGTGTCGTGGGGGTCGTTGCCGGTGATCTTCGTGCCGTCGGGCTTCACGCCGTTGCCGCAGTCGGGACGCCACTGGTCGGTCTGCTGCTGCGGGCCGTATTTGGCGACGGAGAACCCGCAGGAGCCGTCGCGGCCCTTGGGGACCCAGCCGATCAGCGGGACGGTGAGGATCGTGTCGGTGCCGGTGCGCCGGTCCTGCTCGACGAACCGGTCGGCCGTCGAGCCGTCCGGCAGTTTCGACGGGTCGGCGTTGTCCTCGGCGATGTTCTCGAAGTACCAGTCGGAGGCGCGGTTGCTGGTGTCGTACAGGTAGTTGTAGCGGGTCGTCGCGTTGCCGCCCCACCGGCGCACCGGGAGGCGCAGTTCCTTGGCCAGCGCCTCGTCGGCGAAGTTCATGCCGTAGATGTACGGACTGATGGGGTGCCGCCCGGTGGTGGTGTCCACCGTCAGCGCGGGGCCGTCGGCGGCCGCGAGGGCGGGCACCTGGCCGGCCGCGCCGATCGACAGGGCGATCGCCGCGGTGAGGGCGATCGTGAGCGTTCGCGTTCGCACGGGTCTCCTTCGGGTCCCTGGGGGTCGTGGAAGTCCTGGGGCCGCCGGATGCGAGGGGAGCACCCGTCGAGCGGCCAGGGCATCACGCTGGCCAAGACCCGGGCGGGGAACAAGAACGCGGTTCGCCGGAGCACCGCGGGCACGCGCTGAGCTGCCACACCCCCTCACCTGCGAATGGAAGTTTCACGAGGACGCGGGTTTCACGGGTCGAGACCGGGCGGTGCCCAGGCCGTCCGCGCCGTCCGCGCCGTCCGCGCCGTCCCCGGGGGCCGGCGCGGGCAGGGCACGGATGTCCCGCGTCCGCGTCGGGCCCACGAGGGCGTCAGGTGGTCACGAGGTCGAACGACTCCCAGGGACCGATCGCGTCGCGGTTGGCGATCAGGGGCTGGGAGCCGCCGCTCTCGGCGCAGACGTACCTGCCGTTCGCCTGCGCCCTGAGGCTGATCGTGCCGTCCGGGTTGGCGACCTGCCGGAAGGTCTCCCATGGGCCGACGGCGTCGCGATCGGCGATCAGGGGCTGCGCCCCGGCGCTCTCGGCCGTCACGTATTTGCCGTTCGACCGGGCCCGCAGCGCGATGTCCCCGCCGCCGAGGTCGATCCGGTCGAACTGCTCGTTCACGCCGACGCCGGACCTGCTCGCGATCAGCGGTGACCCGGTGACGGCGGTGACGTACAGGTCGTTGGCCCGGGAACGCAGGCTGACGGCGGGGGAGCCGCCCTGCTGCGTGCGGATCCGGAGGGCGTCCACCATGCCGACCGAGGTGGTCCTGTTGACGATCTTGATGGTGTGCTGTCCGTTCGCCAGGCCGGTCTTGCTGTAGACGACCTGCTGGGCCTGCCGGGCCCCCGGCACGTACAGGTTGACGTTGGCCTGGAAGACGTCGTCGATGTAGACGTCCACGTTGCCCATGTCGCCGTTGCGCTCGGACAGGTAGTCGACGCCGGTGCCGGTGAAGGTGTACCGCGCGGTCGCCCCCGCCGTGGTCGTGTGGTGGGTGTCGTCGTTGTAGTCGCCGTAGCCGCGGGCCGTCGTGTGGTGCCAGTTCGCGTCGTAGGTGAGCTCGGTGTCGTTCACCAGCCCGCTCTGCGTGGCACCCAGGCCCAGGACGGACGCGGTGCCGCTCAGCGCCTTCGTGCCCTGGTTCGCCGTGCCGGTCAGCCGGGCCTGCGCGTACGAGCTCAGCGGTTTGGCCGTGCGCTCGACCACGTAGACCGCGCCGGCGGCCGTCGCGAACGTGAGCTCGGCTCCGGAGCCCGTGGTCAGGATCGCGCCGTCGGACACCCGCCGGACCCGCGCCTGCTGGCCGTTCCACGGGTTCACGACCGTGGCCTGCTTGCCATAAAGGCTCTTCAGGCCGACGTACTTGACCTCGCCGCCCTCACGTTCGGAGCTGACGAGGAAGCCGTCCTTCGCGAGGAGGGTGAACTTCCCGGCGAACGACGCGTCGCCGGGCACGGCCGGGAACACCCGGATCCTGTCGTTGTAGCTCTGCATCAGCGACTCGTTGAGCGCGGTCAGGTGCACGCCGAGGTACTCGAACACCCCGTTGGTGTTGTTCGTCATCCCGTTCGGGTAGTTCTGGTACTTCTGCAGCATGGTCTTCATGCCGTTGTACGCCTGGTCGCCGAGGCCCAGCCGGGCGGCCTGCACGGCGTCGTTGGACCACACGTTGCCGTAGGGGAAGGGCCGCTGGTTCCAGGTGTCGACCGCGGTCTGGTAGTCGGGATAACCGATGCCGGTCACCTCGTAGGGCCAGATCAGCTCGGCCGAGACGTTCTCGTTGTTCCTGGTCTGCGAGATCGGCGGCTGGTGCGGCTGGTAGGCGCCGTTCGAGACGACGTACGGCGTCAGGTGGTCGAGCACGTTCTGCCAGGTGGACCGCAGCCCCGCGTCGACCCCGAGCTGCTGGCTCACCTGGATGGCCAGCGGGAACATGCTGCGCACGGCGGCCAGGTCGGTGATCGCGTTGCGGACGTTCCAGTACGTCTCGTGGGAGTTGGAGTTGGCCATGTAGTACGTGTTGGTCGCGGCGTCGTGCGACAGCATGGCCGAGTAGAACTTCGCCGTCTCCCGCAGATAAGGGTAGGCGACGTTCTGCAGGTAGTTCGCGTCGTTCGTGTACCGGTACCGCATGTACATGCTGTAGGCGGCCTCATAGCCGGTGGACAGGATGTTCTTGGTGTAGTCGCTGCCGACCGTGCCGCGCGCGTTGCCGTCCCAGCCCATGGTCTCCGGAACCCACAGGCCGTCCACGCCGTACCGCGTCTGCGTGTACGACTTCAGCGCGTTGTAGTTGCGGCTGTACAGGTTGTTGTGCCGGTCGATGAGGTCCGTGTGGTTGGATGCGAGGAAGGACAGGTAGACGTCGCGCTGGTTCCAGTACCAGTACGCGTTGCTCCACTTCGTGTTGTCCTGTGTCGCCCGGAAGACGCCGTTGATGAAGTGGGCCGGATAGTTGCCGTAGCCGCCCGCAGCGATCATGTAGGTGGACAGGTAGTAGACGTTCTCCAGGTAGTCGGCGTCGCCGCCCAGCCCCGAATACTGCACGAACGACTTGGCCCAGAACGCGTGCCACCAGTTCTTGTAGTTGGTGAACGTGGTGGCGTATCCGGTGGACTTGACCGAGCTCAGCTGGTTGCGGGCCTGGGCGAGGGAGTCGCGGTTGGGTGCGTTGATCCGGCTCGCCGCGGTGAACCAGATGGTGTAGCTGGAGGTCGGTGTGATGGTCAGCCGCACCGTCCGCGAGTCGACCACCTGGGTGGAGAAACTCGCGCCCTCGACCGTGGCCGCCAGCGTGTAGCCGAAGCCGTTCGGATCGGACTGCCCCCGGCTCAGCCCGGCGGCGCTCGCGTCGGTGAACGTGGAGATCGTCTTCCAAGTGTTCAGGTCGGGCACGTCGGCGCTGTTGGTGACCGTGGCCGGGTCCCACATGCTCAGCGTCAGGGCGATGTTCGACAGCCCGCTCCGGGAGTCGTCCACGTGGATGCCCATCACCTCGGAGTTCGGCGACCCCATGACAGTGACGGTCCGGTTGGTGTCGTACTTCGTGACCAGGGTGCCGTCGTAGAGGGACAGCCGCTGCTGGTAAGTGGAGTAGCCCGAGTCCATCGCCGGGGTGGTCGCCAGGTTCACCAGCCCGGCGGCGTACGCGGACTGCTCGGACAGGTCGACCCCGGACGTCTGCATCGTCAGCCCGTTCTGACTCCAGACCATGGCGCCGGTGCGGCCGTTGCCCACGGTCAGGCCGTACAGGGGGTTGGTGTTGGGCCGGTTGTAGACGACGTCGTGCTTGGACAAGTAGCTCGCGTAGTCGACGTTCAGCGTGCCGCTCGCCTGGTCGAAGGCGGCGTCGGCAGCCGAGGCGCGCGCCGGGGCGGCGACCCCGCCGGTCAGCAGCCCCGCGAGAAGCGCAGGCAGCGGCAGGAGCCGCAGGAGCTTCATCACATGGCTCACCCTTTCGTGGTGGTGGCCGCCCCCTGACGGGTGGACGCGTCGCGGCATGGCGGATCCGCCCCCCGCGGTCCGGCGGGAGACGGGGAGTCGGTGCGGCGGTGAGTGAGGACGGGGATCACGGGGTGGAGAGGCCGCGCGGCGCCGTGCCGGCTGTCGGCGACCGGATCGACGCCACGCGGGCCTCTCCCCGTGTGTCACAGCCCGGGGCTTCGTGCGCCGCCTCCGGCACGAGGTGGCGCACAACCGCAGTCTCCGGACTGTCAGCCGCAGTTAACATCGGATGTTTTCGCCCGTCAAGGGCTGATGGCGTCCGGATTATGTGATCGTTCACAAATCGCAGGAAGATAGGTCGGATGTAAGGAACGATGACGGTCGGCGAATACCGCCTTGACTCCCGTCGCCGGGCGCACGCATGCTGCTCTCACCGTACACAAAACGTTTTGCGCGTCAACGGACGGAAGTGGGGGGCACATGGCGGAGCTGCCGCGCCGGGTCCTGGTGACGGGCGCCGCCGGGCGGGTGGGCCGTGCGACGCTCGACCTGCTCGCCCGGGAGGGCGTGCCGGCCAGCGCGCTGGACCTGCGCGATCCCGGCGACCTGAGGGCGGATCGCGTCGTAACCGGGCGCGCCGACGACCCGGAGGCGGTGCGCGAGGCTCTCGACGGCGTCGACGCCGTGATCCACCTCGCGGCGATCCCCGCACCCACCCTCGGCACCCCGGAGGAGGTGTTCCTGGGCAACGTGGGGGCGACGTTCGTCGTGCTGGAGGAGGCGGGCGCGGCCGGCGTCCGCCGGGCAGTCGTCGCGAGCAGCTTCAGCGCCCTCGGCCTGCCGTGGGCGGCGCGGCCGCTCCACCCGGCGTACGTGCCGGTGGACGAGGCCCTGCCGCTGCAGGTGGAGGATCCGTACGGGCTGTCGAAGCAGGTCGACGAGACGACCGCCGCCATGATGACCCGCCGCCACGGCATGACCGTCGTCGCGCTGCGCTACCCGCTGCTCGGCGGCCCCGGGGACAAGCTGGACGAGCGGGCGGCCGGATACGCCGAGGACCCGGGGCGCGGCGCGAGCGAGCTGTGGACCTACCTGGACACCCGCGACGCGGCGCGGGCCGCCTGGCTGTCGCTGGTCCGGCCGGTCGAGGGCTTCCGGGTCGTCTTCGTGACCGCCCCCGTGACGCTCGCCCCGCAGCGGACGGAGGACCTGCTCGCCCGCTTCCACCCAGCCTCGGAACGGCGCGCCCCGCTGCCCGGCAGGACCGCGCCGGTGGACCTGACGGCGGCCGAGACCCTGCTCGGCTTCACCGCCGAGCACCTGTACGAGCCCGTTCCGGCCGGGGAGGCGTCGTGACCCGCCCCCTCGACGGCGCGGCCGTCATGCCGGAGACGCAGGCCCCCTGGCCGGCCCGCGACGGCCTGCGGATCACCGCGGTCCGGACGATCGTGACGGCCCCCGAAGGGGTGCCGCTGGTCGTCGTCCGCGTCGACACCAGCGACCCAGGCCTGTACGGCCTGGGCTGCGCCACCTTCACCCAGCGCTTCCACGCCGTGGCGGCCGCGGTGGACCGGCACGTCGGGCCGATGCTGACCGGCAGGCACCCCGCCGACATCGAGGACATCACCCGGATGGTCCACCTGTCCTCCTACTGGCGCGGCGGGCCGGTGCTCAACAGCGCGCTGTCGGGGGTGGATCAGGCGCTGTGGGACATCGCCGGCAAGCGGGCCGGCATGCCGGTGTACGAGCTGCTCGGCGGCAGGGTGCGCGCGGCGGCCGACACCTACCTGCACGCGGGCGGGGCGACCGTGGAGGAGACGATCGAGCACGCGGCCGCGATCCTGGCGGACGGCTACCGTCACGTCCGGCTGCAGACGGGGGCGCCGGGGCTCGGGAACTACGGCGCGCCCGGATCTCCGGGCGGCTACCCCGCCTCGCCGTACCCCGACGGCTGGGACGTGCAGCGTTACCTGCGGGAGACCCCGAAGCTGTTCGAACGGGCCCGGGCCGAGCTGGGGGAGGATCCCGGCCTGATGCACGACGTGCACTCCCGGCTCACCGTCAAACAGGCCGTGGCGCTGGCCCGGGCGCTCGAGCCGTACCGCCTGCTCTTCCTGGAGGATCCGATCCCGCCGGAGCTGTACGACCGGCTGCCCGAGGTGCGCGAGGCGGCGCCGATGCCGATCGCGGCGGGGGAGCAGGTCGCGTCGGTCGCCGACGCGGCCCGCCTGGTCAGGGACGGCGGGGTCGACCTGCTGCGCCTGCACGTCTCCGCGGTCGGCGGCCTCACCCCGGCGCGCAAGCTGGTGGCGTTGTGCGAACTGACCGGGGTGGGCACGGCCTGGCACGCGCCCGCGGACGTGTCACCGATCGGTGCGGCGGCCAACGTGGCCCTCGACGTCACGTCCCCGGCGTTCCAGATCCAGGAGGGGCACGTCTACCCCGAGGCGGTGCACGAGGTCTTCCCCGGAACCATCAGCCCGGTGAACGGCTATCTCTACCCCAGCGAGCGGCCCGGATGGGGTATCGACGTCGACGAGGCCGCGGCCGCCCGGCATCCCCCGCTCACCCACCTGCACGAGCGGTGGGCGGCGCGGGTGAGGCGGCCGGACGGCGGGATCGAGGCCCCGTGACTCCCGCGGGGGAAACCCCCGCCGAGCCCGCCCCCGGCTCTCCGGCGGCGAGGGGGCAGCGGCCGAGCATCCGGGGCGTGGCGCGGCTCGCCGGGGTGAGCGCGACGACCGTCTCCCACACGCTTAACGGCCGCCGTCCGGTCGCCGAGGACACCCGGCGGCGGGTGCTCGAGGCGATCGAACAGCTCGGCTACCGGCCGAACGCGCTCGCCCGCGGCCTGCGCACCAGCAGGAGTCAGACGATCGGGCTGGCCATCCCCGACATCACCAACCCGTTCTATCCGGCGCTCGCCCGCGGCATGCAGGACGTGCTCGGCGGCGCGGGCTACGAGCAGATCATCAGCAACACCGACGGCGACCGGCGCAGGGAGCGGGCCGCGATCGAGCGGATGATCGCCCGGCAGGTCGACGGGCTGGCGTTCGCCGTGTTCCACACCCACGCCGAGGATCTGGCGCCCGCCATCGAGGCCGGCATCCCGGTCGTACGGCTCGGCGGCAGGCTCGCGCAGCACGGCGTCGACGTCGTGCGCAGCGACGACGAGGGCGCGGCGGGCGAGGCGGCCCGTCACCTCCTGGAATGGGGATACCGGCGGATCGGCTTCGTCAGCGGGCCCCCGGCCGAGGGGCCGGCCGCCGAGCGCGTCGCCGGCTACCGGGCCGCTCTCACGGCGGCCGGGACGCCCCCCGACCCGCGCCTGGTCGTGCACACCGACTTCGACCGCGCGGGCGGCGCCCGAGGCGCCGCCGCGCTGCTCGATCTGCCGGATCCCCCGGACGCCGTGCTGTGCGCCAACGACGTCATGGCCATCGGCGCGCTGGACACCGCCCGCGCCCGCGGCCTGCGCGTCCCGCAGGACCTCGCCGTCATGGGGTTCGACGACATCGAGGCGGCCGCCATGGTCGTGCCCGGCCTCACGACCATGGCCAACCCCGCCAGGGAGATCGGCCGGGCGTGCGCGCGGCGGCTGCTCGACCGGCTGTCCGGCGGCGCCGGGCCGTCCGCGGAGGTGGTCATCCCCGCCCGTCTCGTGCGGCGCGGCTCCGCCTGACCCGGCCCCTTGACACCCGGAGGGTCCCGTGCGACTTTCGGGATCAGTCTTAACGATTTGCACGACGCTCTCGACGACGAGAACCAGGCGTGACGTGCACCTCCGGCGGCACCCGGAGACGACGTCGCCCACCCGGACACCGGCCCCGCGGATCGCGGGGAGCCCTGTCCGCCGGCCCGGAAGCGGCCGGGCGGCCGGGCGGCGGACCCGGGCGGGGACGGACAGGCCGACGGAGAGAGGAAGATCCATGGACGTGGCACGCGGGCGGATCCGCCGCCTGCTCGCACCCGCGCTCGTGCTCGCGGCGGCGGTCGCCGCGGCGGGCTGCGCGGGCGACACCGGTGAGCCGGCCCGGGGAGGTGACCGGACGCTGACGATGTGGACGTTCAAGAAGTCCCACGCGGAGGCCCTGACGACGGCGGCCGCGCAGTTCACCAAGGAGACCGGGATCGCCGTCAAGGTCGAGGCGGTGACCCCCGACGACGTCTTCGTGAGCAAGGTGCAGAGCGCCGCGCAGACGGGCGGGCTGCCCGACGTGCTCGAGGTGCACTCCGGCGGTGAAGACCTCGAGATGGGAGCTTCCGGGCTGCTGCAGGACATCCGGGACGACGTCACCGACGCATGGAGGCAGCGGCTCCTGCCGACCACCCGGGAGAGCGGCGTGCTGACCCGGCAGCGCATCGACCAGGCGGCCGCCGACTCCCCCTTCAAGAACGCCACGGCCGGGCAGCGGTTCAGCGTGCCCTTCACGGCCGGCGCCTTCGGCATCGTCTACGCCCACAAGGACAAGCTCGAGGCGGCCGGGCTCGACCCCGACACGCCGCCGAAGACCTGGGAGGACCTCCTCGACGCGCTGAAGGCCACCACGGCCCGCGATCCGCGGCAGGGCGGCCTGGCCCTCGGCCTGAAGGTCAGCCAGACCGGCTTCAACTGGATCTACCAGCCGCTCGCGCACTCCTACCTCGGCAGGGACCGGTTCCACGCGATGTGGGCCAAGGGCGCGGCCCAGGGCTTCGCCTCACCGGAAGGGGTCGAGACGCTGGAGCTCTACAGCAGGTTGACGCCGTACTGGATGCCCGGCGCGACCACCCTGGGCATCGACGAGGCCGACATCGCCTTCGCCCAGGGCAAGGCCGCCTTCGACGTCGGCGGGACCTTCACGCTGGCGTTCCTCGCGCAGAACGGCGTGTCCCCCGCCACGCTGCTCACCTTCCCCGTCCCGCCGCCGGCCGAGGGGGTGAACAAGGAGATCTCCATGTCGCCGCTCGCGCTGACCGGGCTCGGCCTGACGGCGACCGCGAAGGACCGCGCGGCCGCCGTCCGATGGATCGGCTGGCTCACCTCGCCGGTCGGCGCCGGCGCCGTCGCCAGGAAGTCCCTCGACCTGCCCGCCATCGACCTCGGGGCGCAGGCCGAGTCGCTGGTCGGCCCCGACCTCGCGGCCATGCAGAAGTTCTTCAGCGGGCCGCCGGCCGGAGCGTACGACGCCGCGGACGTGAGCTTCCAGCCGTCCGACTACGACCAGGTCAAGCCGGGGGACGTCATGGTGCGGCTGAGCCCGCTCGGGGAGCTGACGCCCGGGCAGGCCGGAGCCGAGCTGGACAAGGCCATGGCCTCGATGTGGAAGGCCACCGGATGAGCGTCCTCACACTGAGGGAGCGCACCCGGAAGACCGCGGCGGGCGCGTCCGGTGGCGCCCGCCGGTGGTCGTCCCGGCTGACGGGCGTGGTCTTCGTCCTGCCCGCCGTCGCGCTGTTCCTGCTGATGGGGGTCTACACCATCGCGAGCGGACTCGCGCTCAGCTTCGCGAAGTGGAACGGCTTCACCCCTCGCTGGATCTGGGTCGGTGTGCGGAACTACCTCGACCTGCTCTACGCCGACCCCGTCCTCGCGGCCGAGCTGCGCCGGGCCGCAGGACACACGCTGCAGGTCATGGTGGCCGTGCCCCTGCTGACGGTCGCGATCGCACTGCCGCTGGCGGTCGCGCTGAACTCCGTGGGGCGCCTGCGCGCCATGCTCCGCTCGGTCTACTTCCTGCCGTACGTGACCACGGGCATCGCCGTCTACTTCGCCTGGCGCTACGTCCTGGAGCCCGACGGGGCGGTGAACCTCCTGCTGCGGGCCACCGGCCTGGGATCGCTCGCGCAGCCGCAGGGCTTCCTCGGCAACCCCTCGACCGCGCTGCCGACCCTGATCGTCGTCCTCGTCTGGTCGAGCGTGCCGGTCGCGACCCTGCTCTACCTGAGCGGCCTGCAGGCGATCGACCCGAACCTGCCCGAGGCGGCGCAACTCGACGGGGCCGCGCCGCGCCACGTGTTGCGCCACGTGACCTGGCCGCTGCTGCGGCCGATCACGGCCGCGATCGTGCTGCTCGGCATCCGCGACGCGCTGCACGGCTTCCAGATCTTCCTGGTCATGACGCGCGGCGGGCCGGGCGGGCACACCGACGTCCTCGGGCTGATGGCCTACCGGCTGTCGTTCTTCAAGGGCCTGGCCCAGACCCTGGGACTGGCCAGTGCGCTCGGCTGGCTGCTGTTCGCGGCGGCGCTGCTGCTGACGCTCGCGAACGCGCGACTGCTGAGGGCGGTGCGATGAGCGGCTCCCGCACGGCCCGGCTCCTGGCGTACGCCGGGCTGGCCGGCTACGCCCTGGTCAGCCTCTACCCGTTCCTGTGGATGGTGTCGGGTGCCTTCAAGGACCGGCTGGAGGTCCTGCGCGGCGGCGGGCTGATCCCCGAGGCCCCGACCTTCGCCACCCTGACGTCCACCTGGAGCCGGCTGCATTTCTTCGACTACTTCCTCAACAGCCTGAAGGTCACCGGGCTGACGGTCGCGGGCGTGCTCGTGGTCTACAGCCTGGCGTCCTACGCCTTCGCCGTGCTCGACTTCCCGGGACGGCGGGCGCTGTTCTGGATGTTCGTCTCGCTGCTGTTCGTCCCCGGCGTCACGATGCTGCTGCCGGTGGTCGTGCTCGAGAAGCACCTCGGCATCCTCGGCACACACCTCGGGCTGGTCCTGCCGTTCGTCAACGGCACGGCGCCGCTCACGGTGTTGCTGCTGACCAACTCCTTCCGTGCCGTGCCGGGGGAGCTGCGCGACGCCGCGCGCTGCGACGGGGCGGGCGACCTGCGTATCTACCTGTCCGTCTACCTGCCTCTCGCCAGGCCGGCGCACGTCACGGTCGCCGTGCTCACGGCCGTGCCGACGTGGAACGAGTACCTGCTGTCACGCGTGTCGCTGTCCGACCCTTCCCGCTACACCCTGCCCATCGGGCTGGAGTCGCTGATATCGAGCGAGGTGCCCCGCTACAACGAGGTGATGGCGGCGTCCCTGATCATCGTCCTGCCTGTCGTCGCGCTGTTCCTGTTCCTGCAGCGCTACTTCGTCAACGGCCTCGTCGGCGCGCTCAAGGGCTGACGACGACCGGATGCTCGAACGTGAGGGGGTGACAGACGGATACCACCTGTGTTAGAAACCGGTAAATTCCTTTACAGTTCTCCGCAAGAAGCGGACAGAGCAGTGAAGGAAGAAATCAGGGGCGGCACCCCTCCACCCGGCACAAGGGCAACAGCGCGGCGGCGCGCGCCTTGCCTGACATGAGTCTTCAGGTCAGGAAGGAAGAGTCCCCATGTCCCGACGTCCGTGGCTGACGAAACTGGCCACGCTGGCGCTCATCATCCCGGGAGCCGTCACGTTGACCGCTCCCGCGGCGAACGCGCTGACCATCCCGGCCTCCGACTACCAGCAGGTCGCCCTCGCGGCAGGGGGAGCGGAGCTCGGCGAGGCCATGTCGCTGGCGGTTCTCCCGAACCGGTCGGTCGTGCACACGGCTCGCGACGGCACGGTGCGCGTGACCGACGCGAACGGCACGACCAAGGTGGCGGGCAAGCTCAACGTCTACACGCACGACGAGGAGGGCCTGCAGGGTGTGGCGGCCGACCCGGGCTTCGCCGCCAACCGCTACATCTGGCTGTACTACTCGCCCCGGCTCACCACCCCGGACGGCGACGCGCCGACGAACGGCACCCAGGCGCAGTTCGACCAGTGGAAGGGCGAGCTGCACCTGTCGCGGTTCACCCTGAAGGCGGACGACACACTCGACATGGCCAGCGAGAAGGTCGTCCTCACCGTCCCCAACGACCGCGGGCAGTGCTGCCACGTCGGCGGCGACATCGACTTCGACGCGGCGGGCAACCTCTATCTGACCACCGGCGACGACACCAACCCCTTCGAGTCGAACGCCTACTCCCCACTGGACGAGCGCACCGACCGCAACCCGCAGTTCGACGCGCAGCGCTCGTCGGGCAACACCAACGACCTGCGCGGCAAGGTCCTGCGCATCAAGCCGCAGCCCGACGGCACGTACACGATCCCCAGCGGCAACCTCTTCCCGCCCGGCACGGCGAAGACGCGGCCCGAGATCTACGCGATGGGCTTCCGCAACCCCTTCCGGATGTCCGTCGACAAGGCCACCGGCATCGTCTACCTGGGCGACTACGGGCCGGACGCGGGAGTGAGCGACCCCAACCGCGGGCCGGGCGGGCAGGTGGAGTTCGACCGGATCACCGGGCCGGGCAACTACGGCTGGCCGTACTGCACGGGGACGAACACCACCGCCGAGACCTACAACGAGTACACCTTCCCGAGCGGCCCCTCCGGCGCCAAGTACGACTGCGCGGGCGGGCCCGCCAACGACTCCTTCCGCAACACCGGCCTCGCCAAGCTGCCCCCGGCCAAGCCGAGCTGGATCAGGTACGGCGGCGACGCCGGATCGCCGCCGGAGTTCGGCAGCGGGTCGGAGTCGCCGATGGGCGGCCCGGTCTACCGCTACGACGCCGGTCTCAACTCCAGCGTCAAGTTCCCCTCCTCCCTGAACGGCCGCTTCTTCGCGGGCGAGTACGGCAGACGGTGGATCAAGGCGATCGAGGTGAAGAGCGACGGCTCGCCCGGGGAGATCTCCGCCTTCCCCTGGACCGGCACGCAGGTCATGGACATGGCCTTCGGCCCCGACGGCGCCTTGTACGTGCTCGACTACGGCACCGGGAGCAACAACCAGGCGCTCTACCGGATCGAGTACATCGGCGGGAGCAACCGCAACCCGGTCGCCAAGGCGTCGGCGAACAAGACCTCGGGCCCGACGCCGCTGGCGGTCACCTTCTCCTCGGCCGGCAGCTCCGACCCGGAGGGCGGCGCGCTGACCTACTCGTGGGCCTTCGGGGACGGCGGCACCTCGACCCAGGCCAATCCGGCGCACACGTACACGACCAAGGGCACCTACACGGCGACGCTGACCGTCAGGGACCCACAGGGCCTGACCGGGACGGCCGACGTGCTGATCACCGCCGGCAACACCGCGCCGACCGTGTCGCTCACCACCCCCGCGGACGGGCAGCTGTTCGCGTTCGGCGACACCGTGCCGTTCCAGGTGCAGGTGAGCGACCCCGAGGACGGCACGATCGACTGTTCCAAAGTCACCGTGACCTACCTGCTCGGACACGACAGCCACGAGCACCAGATCACCTCCAGGACCGGCTGTTCGGGGAGCATCCAGGTGCCGACGGACGGCGAGCACGATGCGGCGGCCAACATCTACGGCGTCTTCGACGCGAGCTACACCGACTCCGCCGGGCTCACCGCACACAGCAAGCGCATCCTGCAGCCGCGCCACCGGCAGGCCGAGCACTTCGGCGCCCAGCAGGGCGTCCAGACCGCCGACCACGGCGGCGCCGAGGGCGGCAAGACCGTCGGCTTCACCGACGACGGCGACTGGATCTCCTTCCAGCCGTACACGCTGGGCAACGCGACGAAGATCACCGCCCGGGTGTCGTCCGGCGGCCCCGGCGGCCGGATCGAGGTGCGGGCCGGCTCGGCGACCGGCACGCTGCTCGGCAGCGTGACCGTGCCGAGCACCGGAGGCTGGGACACCTTCGTGGACGCGACGGCCGCCCTGAGCGGCGCGCCCACCGGCACGACCACGCTGTACCTCGTCTTCCGCGGGGTTACCGGCCAGGGCAACCTGCTCGACCTGGACGCCTTCACCTTCGACGCCTCCACCTCCACGAGCCAGACGGTCGAGGGCGAGGCGTACACCTCGCAGTCGGGTGTCCAGCCGGCCGACCACGCCGGGGCGAGCGGCGGCAAGACGGTGGGGTACATCGACAACGGCGATTGGGCGGGCTACTCGTCGATCGGCACGGCCGGCGCGAAGGGCTTCAGCGCCCGGGTGTCCTCCGCCGGAGCGGGCGGCACCATCCAGGTCCGGTCCGGCTCCGCGACGGGGACGCTGCTGGGGTCGGTGAACGTACCGGTGACCGGGAGCTGGGACACCTTCACGACCGTCTCGACCACGCTGACCGGCTCGGCCTCGGGTCCGCTGTTCCTCGTCTTCACCGGCAGCGGCACCGGCTCCCTGTACGACATCGACACCTTCACGATCACCAAGTGACCCGGCGGAAGGATCCCCCCATGCTGCGACGTCTGACGCTCGCCGCGGTGGTGCTCACCACCGCCGCCGCCCTCGCCATCCCCGCCATCCCGGCCGAGGCCGCCGCCTTCAAGGTGCTGGTCTTCTCCAAGACGGCCGGGTTCCGGCACGACTCCATTCCCGCGGGCATCCAGGCCATCCGCGACCTGGGCGCCACAGGAGACTTCGAGGTGAACGCGACCGAGGACGCCGGCGCGTTCACCTCGAGCAATCTGGCGCAGTACAAGGCCGTGGTGTTCCTCAGCACCACCGGCGACGTGCTCGACGCCGCCCAGCAGGCCGCCTTCCAGTCGTACGTCGACGGCGGGGGCGGCTACGTGGGCGTGCACGCCGCCGCCGACACCGAGTACGACTGGCCCTACTACGGCCGGTTGATGGGCGCCTGGTTCGCCAGCCACCCCTCCATCCAGCAGGCGAACGTCAAGACCGAGGACACCGCACATCCCGCGACCTCCGGTCTGCCGGCGACGTGGACGCGGACCGACGAGTGGTACAACTACCGCACCAACCCGCGGCCCAACGTGCACGTGCTGCAGAGCCTGGACGAGTCCAGCTACAGCGGCGGCACCATGGGCGACCACCCGATCACCTGGTGCCACCCGCAGGCGTCCGGCCGCGCGTTCTACACCGGTCTCGGCCACACCGCCGAGTCCTACGCGGAGCCGAACTTCCGCAGCCTGCTGCTCGGCGGCATCAGGTACGCGGCCGGAGCGGTGCAGGCCGACTGCGCTCCCCCCAGCGGCGGTCCGGGCGGCGGGACGATCGAAGCGGAGTCCTACACGTCCCAGTCGGGCGTCCAGCCCGCCTCTCACGGCACCGCCAGCGGCGGCACGACCGTCGGGTTCATCGACAACGGCGACTGGGCCGGATACGCCTCGGTCGGCACTGCGGGTGCGACCGGGTTCACCGCCCGGGTCTCCTCCGGGGGAGCGGGCGGCACCGTCCAGGTCCGGTCAGGCTCCCCGACCGGCACCCTGCTCGGCTCGGTCACCGTCCCGGTGACCGGGAGCTGGGACACCTTCACGACCGTCTCCACCACACTGACCGGATCGGCCTCCGGGCCGCTGTACCTGGTCTTCACCGGCGGATCCGGGGCCCTGTTCGACGTGGACACGTTCTCGCTCACCACATCGGCCGCGACGACGGTCGAGGGGGAGGCGTACACCGCGCAGTCGGGTGTGCAGCCGGCCGACCACGCCGGGGCGAGCGGCGGCAAGACGGTGGGCTACATCAACAACGGCGACTGGGCCGCGTACTCGGGGGTGAGCACCTCGGGTCTGAAGTCGTTCGGCGCGCGGGTGTCCTCGGCGGGCTCCGGCGGGACGATCCAGGTCCGTTCGGGTTCGGCGACGGGGACGTTGCTGGGTTCGGTCACGGTGCCGGTCACCGGGAGCTGGGACACCTTCCGGACGGTGTCGGCGACGCTGACCGGCTCGGCCTCCGGCTCGCTGTACCTGGTCTTCACGGGAAGCGGCGGCGACCTGTTCGACCTCGACTCCTTCACGGTCACGAGGTGACGGGGTGATGAGACGCATCGTCCTGGCGCTCCTGCTGGCCGGCGGCCTGCTGGGCCTGCCCCTCTCGCCCGCCAGGGCGGCGGCCCCCGACCTGTCGGCGAACACGCACATCTTCTACTACCCCTGGTACGGCTCGCCCTCGGTGAGCGGGAGCTGGCGGCACTGGCAGCAGGGCGGCCACACTCCGCCCGCCGACATCGGCTCCGACCTGTACCCCGCCCTCGGCGCGTACGACTCGGGCGACGTCGCGGGGGCGGTCGCCCAGCACATGAAGTGGATCCGGCAGGCAGGAGTGGGCGTGCTGGTCTACAGCTGGTGGGGGAGGGGCAGCTACGAGGACACCCTGGTCAGGCGGGTCCTGGACGCGGCCCAGGCGCAGGGCCTCAAAGTGGCCTGGCACCTCGAGCCGTACGAAGGCCGCACCGCCGACTCGACCGTCACCGACATCCGCTACATCGACGCGACATATGGCGGCCACCCGGCCTTCTACCGGGCCGCCGACCAGGGGAACCGGCCGGCCTTCTACGTCTTCGAGAGCCTGCGCGTCGCCGACTGGTCCGCGCTCGACCAGGTGAACGGGGACAACATCGTCCTGGCGCAGACCACCGACACCACGAAGATCGCCCACTTCTCCGGCATGTACACCTACGACGCCATCGCGGGCGCCACGGCCCCCGGCTGGAAGAACGCCTCCGACTACGCCAGGCAGCACGGGCTCGTCTGGGCACCGTCGATCGGTCCCGGGTACGTCGACGACCGGGCCGTCCCCGGCAACACCACGCCCACGCTCGGCCGGGCGAACGGCGCGACGTACGACAAGGAATGGGCGAACGCACTCGACCCCGCGACGGGCGGTCTGCCGACGTGGGTCTCCATCACCTCGTTCAACGAGTGGCACGAGGGCAGCGTGATCGAGCCGGCGTCCGGCACGCCGCCGGCCGGGTACGGCTACCAGACCTACGAGGGCGCGTACGGCAGGACCGGCGCGGCGGCCGAGACGGCCTACCTCGACCGGACGAAGTACTGGACGACGGAGTTCGAGAACCGGCGGACCGGGTCGCCGGCCAACCTCGCGCTCAACCGGCCCGCCACGGCGGACAGCGCCTGCGCGCCCTCCGAGGGCCCCGCGAAGGCGGTCAACGGAAGCTGGACCGGCGGCATCGGCGACAAGTGGTGCTCGCTCGGCGCCGCCAAGTGGCTGCGCGTCGACCTGGGCTCCGCCGCGACCGTCGGCCGCCTCGTCGTCCGGCACGCCGGCGCCGGCGGGGAGAAGGCGAGCTGGAACACGCGCGACTTCGACCTGCGGACGAGCACCGACGGCACCACCTGGACGACCGTGGCGTCGGTCCGTGGCAACACCGCCGACGTGACCACCCACGCGATCACGCCGGTGACGGCGCGGTACGTCCGGCTCGACGTCCTGACCCCGACCGGCGACGGCGACCGGGCCGCCCGCGTGTACGAACTGGAGGTGTACGGCCGCTGACGGGAGACCGGCGCGCGGAACGGGCTCCGGGGCGGCGTGCCCCGGAGCCCGTTCATGAGATGTCAGAAGGCCAGATGTCAGAAGGCCAGATCCTGCCAGGTCTTCACCTGCTCAGGTGACAGCCTGCTGGCGAAGATCGCCGTCCGGTCGACCGCGCCGGACAGCCGCTGACCGCCGCCCTGGTCCGCCGCGAAGCGCAGCGGGCGGGACGCGCAGCCGGTGATGCCGTCGCCGGTCGCCTGGCCTCCGGCCACCCGTACGCCGTCGACGTAGACGTCGATGGCCCCGCCCTTGGCCAGGGTGACGACCAGGTCGATCCAGCGGCCGGTGGGGATGGTCGTGTCGATCCCCACGTTCAGGCCGGCTCCGATGAACCGCAGCGTGTTCGACGGCGTCAGGTCGACGATGATGCCGTCGGTGCCGGGGTTGCCGGAGGGCTGGGAGTCGAACAGCCGCCGGTAGCCGCTGCCCGCCACCTTGACCTCGGCGGCGAATGTGGCCTCGGGCAGGTAGCCGAGGGTGGTGTTCCCCGTGGTCAGGTAGGTCGATCCGGACAGGATCAGCCCGCTGCCGCTCGGCGCGGTGGCGTCGTAGGCCGCGACGCCCACGATCCGCGCGTCGCGCCCGTTGCCCGACGCGTCGCTCACGGTGTCGCCGGAGGGGGGGTCCCAGGCCACCAGCGGCCGGTCCGGGGAGGGGGTGGCGCAGGGGTTCAGCGCCACGGTGGCCGAGGCGCCGCCCGTCCAGCCGTCCCCGGTCGCCGTGGCGGTGATCCGCGCGCTTCTGGTGCCGTCGGCCGGCCCGCTGGCGACCGTGAACGTCGCGGTCCGCGTGCGGCCCGGCGCGGACGCCGGCAGGTGCACCGTGGCGGGGGCCGCCGTCCAGCCCTTGGGCAGGGTCAGCGTCACGTCCGACGCGGGCACCGCCCGCCTGCGGGTGGCGGTCACGGCGACCTCGACGGGGAAGGAGGCGCCCGGCCCCGTCGCGGCGGGCGCGGTGACGGTGATCGCGGCCTCGTTCTGGATGGTGTACGCCGTGCCGGCCGTGGCGTTCCATGTCAGCGTGTCGCCGTCGCGGTGCGGGCCGACCTCGTGGCCGCGTCCGTCGTGGACGCGGTAGCGGCCGGCGATGAAGCCGGACTTCACGGTGATCGGCCCGGTCTTCCCGGGGTGCACGGTGATCGTGTCGGCGGCGCCGTTCTTCCAGGTCGCGTCCACGGTCACGTCGCCGCGGGCGCGCAGGCCGGAGAACGAGCCGTTCTTCCAGGCCGACGGGAGCGCCGGCAGCACGTGCACGTAGTCGTGCTGGCTCTGCACCAGCATCTCCGCCACCCCTGAGGTGGCGCCGAAGTTGCCGTCGATCTGGAATGGCGGGTGGGTGTCCCAGAGGTTGTCGAGGGTGGAGGTCTTGATCTGCTCGCTGAGCATCTTCAGCGCGTGGTCGCCGTCGAGCAGCCGGGCCCAGAAGTTGATCTTCCAGGCCTTGCTCCAGCCGGTGCCGCCGTCGCCGCGGGCCGCGAGCGAGACCTTCGCGGCCTCGGCCTCGGGCGTCCCCGCCGTGATCTGGTTGCCGGGGTGCAGCGCGTAGAGGTGCGAGACGTGCCGGTGGTCGTCGGTCCTGGAATCCCAGTCGCTCTTCCACTCCTGGAGCTGGCCCCAGGAGCCGACGCGGATGCCCGGGTCGAGCTTGGCGAGCTTCGCCTTCACCTCCGCCTGGAAGTCCGAGTCCACCCCGAGCTTCTTCGCCGCGGCGAGCGCGTTGGTGAGGACCTCGCGCACGATCTGCTGGGACATCGAGGCCCCGGCGGAGAAGTCGCCGTGCTCGGGGGAGTAGCTGGGCGACACGACGAGCGTGCCGTCACGCGGATCGGTGTGCAGGAAGTCGAGCCAGAACTCGGCGGCGCCCTTGATCACCGGATAGGCGGTGTCGCGCAGGTAGGCCACGTCGCCGGTGAACCGATATCCGTCGTACAGGTGCTGGGTGGTCCAGGCCGCCGCCTCGGGGAACCAGAACGAGGTGGCCCAGTCGTGCACGCCGGTGAAGCCGAACGGGTTGGTCTCGTTGTTGACCACCCAGCCTCGGGCGCCGTACATCTCCCGGGCGGTCTTCGCGCCGGGCGCGACCATCGCCGAGACGTACCTGTCGTACGGACGGGTGGTCTCGTCCAGGTTCGTCTGCTCGGCGAGCCAGTAGTTCATCTGCAGGTTGATGTTGACGTGGTAGTCGGCCGACCAGGGAGGGCTGGTGGAGTTGTTCCACACGCCCTGCAGGTTGGCGGGCAGCAGGTCGTTCTCCCGTGAGGAGGAGATCAGCAGGTAGCGGCCGTAGGCGAACATGAGCGCCTCCAGCGCCCGGTCGTCGGCCGAGTCGCCGCCCGTGTACGCGCGGCGCAGCTGGTCGGTCGGGACGGCCGGGGTGCCCTGGCCGACGTCCAGCGTCACCCGGTCGAACAGGCCGCGGTAGTCCGCTATGTGCGCCTGCTTGAGCTGGTCGTAGCTCTTGCCGGCCGCGGCGTCCACGGCCGCGGTCACCTTCGCGTGCGGGTCGGGGCCGCGGTAGGCGGGGTAGTCGCCGGCGTAGTCGGTCCCCGCCGACAGCACGAACATCGCGCTGTCGGCGCCGGTGACGGTGACCTTGTCCCCGTCGTCGGTGCGGGTGCCGCCCTGGTTGATCACCTGCACCTGCGCCTCGAACTTCATCTTGTTGTCCGACAGGGCGCCGCGGATGGTGAGCCGGCCGCCCGCGGCGGTGACGGTCTTGTCGTCGCGCGGAGAGGTGTGGCGCAGCGTGAAGGAGACCTTGCCCCCCTGGTCGGCGGAGAGCCGGCCGACGATCACGTTGCCGGGGTGGCCGGCGAAGTACTCACGCGAGTACGTGACACCGTCGGCGGCGTAGGTCACCCGGGCCACGGCGTCGCGCAGGCTCAGCTCACGCCGGTACGCGGTGGGGTTCCGGGGCGCACCGGCGAAGTCGAGATACAGGTCGCCGAAGGTCTGATAGGCGCCGAAGCCCGTCTTGGGCTGGCCCAGCTTGGCGGCCACGGCGTTCGGCGTCATCTTGCCGTCGCGGTCGATCTGCTCCTGCACCTCGGCGATGGCGTTCGGCCGCGGCGTCTTCCAGTTGCCGAAGTCGTAGTTCGGTGAGCCGGGACCACCGGTCCACAGGGTCTTCTCATTGAACTGGAGCTGCTCGGTGGCCACGCCGCCGAAGATCTTGGCTCCCAGCGGGCCGTTGCCGATCGGCAGCGCCTGGGTCTCCCAGTCCGTGGCGGGTCTGTCGTACCAGAGGGTCAGGTTGTCGGGCGCGCCCGCCTGCTGGGCGGCGGGTTCGGCGGCCGCCGGCGCGGGTGGGGCGAGACCGGCGGCCAGCGCGAGGACGGCCGCGAGGACGGCTGGGAGCCGTAACGGGGGGTGAGTCACACATTCCTCCGATCACAGGATGACCTTGAAACAAGGAGATAGCACCGAAACTCTGACGCAACAAGACACCGATCGGATGTATCTGATGGTCATGCACGTCTACCAGCGACGTTCTGCCCGCGTAGGTCGGTAATCCGAGGAACCTGTCGCATAACAGATCGGATGTATCGGCAGTAAGGCTATTGACACCGTCGGCGTCGCAGGGACAGCATCCGAGCACAACACATCGGATGTATGGCCGAGGGATGCGGTGTGAAGCAGCTGCGAGTGAGACCTGCCGGGCGTGCCGCCACGGAACCGGAGATCGCCGTCCGGCCCCGGACGGCGGGCCGGGCATGAGCGAGCGGAGCGAGCGAACCGGTGAGTACAGCGAGATCGTGGCGTTGGAGACCCACGACATCCGCTTTCCCACATCCAGGGAACTGGACGGCTCCGACGCGATGAATCCGGACCCGGACTACTCGGCCGCCTACGTGGTGCTCAGGGCGGACGACGGCCTCGAAGGGCTTCACCATCGGGCGGGGCAACGACGTGCAGGCCGCCGCGATCAGGGCGCTGGAGCCGTACGTCGTGGGCCGCGATCCCGCCGACCTCGCCGGGCTGTACCACGAGATGACGCACGACTCGCAACTGCGCTGGCTCGGGCCGGAGAAGGGCGTCATGCACATGGCGGTCTCCGCGGTCACCAACGCCCTGTGGGACATGGCGGCAAAGCGGGCGGGCAAGCCGCTGTGGCTGCTGCTGGGCGAGATGGCGCCCGAGGAGATCGTCTCCCTGGTCGACTTCCGCTACCTCAGCGACGCGCTCACCCCGGACGAGGCGCTCGCCATCCTGCGCCGCGCCGAGCCGGGCCGGGCCGGGCGCGTCGCGCTGCTGCGGGAGCGCGGCTACCCGGCCTACACCACATCCCCCGGCTGGCTGGGGTACGGCGACGAGAAGCTGCGCCGGCTGTGCAAGGAGGCGCTCGCCGAGGGCTTCACCCAGATCAAGCTCAAGGTGGGAGCCGACCTCGACGACGACGTCCGGCGGATGCGCATCGCGCGTGAGGTCTGCGGCGACGGCTTCCGCATCGCGATCGACGCCAACCAGCGGTGGGACGTGCGGACGGCCATCGAGTGGGTGAGCGCGCTGGCCGAGTTCGACCCCTACTGGGTGGAGGAGCCGACCAGCCCCGACGACGTGCTCGGCCATTCGGTGATCGCCCGGGCGATCGCGCCGATCAAGGTGGCCACCGGCGAGCACGTGCAGAACCGGGTGGTCTTCAAGCAGATGCTGCAGGCTCGTTCGATGTCGATCCTCCAGCTCGACTCCGCCCGCGTCGGCGGGGTCAACGAGAACATCGCGATCCTGCTGCTCGCCGCCAAGTTCGGCGTGCCCGTCTGCCCACACGCGGGCGGCGTCGGCCTGTGCGAGCTGGTGCAGCACCTGTCGATGTTCGACTACGTGGCGGTCAGCGGCACGCTTGAGGACCGCGTCATCGAGTACGTCGACCACCTGCACGAGCACTTCACGCACCCCGTCGTGGTCGAGAACGGCGCCTACCGGGCGCCGGACGCCCCCGGCTTCAGCGCCGAGATGCGCGCCGAGTCGATCGCCGGCTACTCCTTCCCGGACGGCCCCGCCTGGAGCGGCGCGACGCCCGGTGACCTGTGATCTTCACTCAACCCCCCACTGTGGCGAATCGAGGTACACCATGAAAATCCGTACGGCCGGCCCGGGTGCGGCCGCGCTCGCTCTCGCGCTGTCGCTCGCGGCCTGCGGTTCCGGCGGCGAACAGGCGGACGGCGGCGGCTCGGCGGGAGGCGGTGCCGCGGCGGCCGGGGGGAAGGTCGCGGTCGATCTGCCCCGCGCCGACTCCGACTTCTGGAACTCCTACGCCAAGTACGTGCCGCAGCAGGCCAAGCAGCTCGGCGTCGACCTGATGCCCCCGACGAACTCGCAGAACGACGTGGCCAAACTAGTGGCCAACGTCCAGGCCCTGGTGAGCCAGGGGGCCAAGGCCGTGGTCATGGCGCCGCAGGACACCGGCGCCGTCGCGAGCACACTGCAGCAGCTCGCCGGCAAGAAGATCCCGGTGGTGACGGTGGACACGCGGCCGGACAAGGGCGACACGTTCATGGTGGTCCGCACCGACAACCGGCTCTACGGCAGCGAGGCGTGCAAGTTCCTCGGGGACAAGCTCGGCGGCAAGGGCAAGGTCATCGAGTTCCAGGGCTCGCTGTCGTCGGTCAACGGCCGTGACCGGTCGGAGGCGTTCGCCGAGTGCATGAAGACGAACTATCCCGGCATCCAGGTGTTCGCCGAGCCCACCGAGTGGGAGGGGCCGAAGGCGGCGGCCGCGCTGCAGACCCGGCTGACCCAGCACCCCGACATCAAGGGCGTCTACATGCAGGCCGGCGGCGTCTTCCTCGCCCCGACCCTGCAGGTGCTGAAGAGCAAGAACCTGCTGGTGGGCCCGGACGACCCCAAGCACATCGTCATCGTGTCCAACGACGGCATCCCCCAGGAGCTGCAGGCCATCCGCGACGGCCAGATCGACGCCACCCTCTCCCAGCCCGCCGACCTGTACGCGAAGTACGGCGTCTACTACGCCAAGGCCGCGATCGAGGGCAAGACCTTCGCGCCCGGCCCGACCGACCACGACAGCACGATCGTGGACGTGGGCGGCGGACGCCTGGAGGACCAGCTCAAGGCCCCGCTGGTGACCAAGGACAACGTCGACGACCCCGGGCTCTGGGGCAACCAGGTCGGCAAGTGACGGGCTCGCCCCGCGGGATGGGAACAGCGGAGTGAGGACATGAGAATCGCGGTAGAGGCCAGGGACGTCACCAAACGCTTCGGCCCCACGGTCGCGCTCGACGGCGTCGGCATCCGCGTCGCCGAGGGGGAGACGCACGCGCTGGTCGGCAGGAACGGGGCAGGCAAGTCGACGCTGGTGTCGATCCTCACCGGCCTGCAACGCCCGGACGAGGGCGAGGTGCGCTTCGGCGGGGAGCCCGCCCCGCCGATCGCGGATCGGGACGCCTGGCGCCGCAGGGTCGCCTGCGTGTACCAGAAGTCCACCATCATCCCCACCCTGACCGTGGCGGAGAACCTCTTCCTCAACCGCCAGTCGGGCCTGGGGCCGATCCGGTGGAAGGCTCTGCGCGACCGCGCGACCGAGTTGCTCGCGCAGTACGGCCTCGACATGGACGCCCGGGTGGTGGCGGGAGAGCTGTCGGTCGAGCAGCGGCAGCTCGTGGAGATCGCCAGGGCGCTGTCGTTCGGGGCCCGGTTCATCATCCTCGACGAGCCCACCGCGCAGCTCGACGGCCCGGCCATCCAGCGGCTGTTCGAGCGGATGCGGGCGCTGCGCGAGCAGGGCGTCACGATGCTGTTCATCTCCCACCACCTCGACGAGGTGTACGAGATCTGCCAGACCGTCACGGTCTACCGCGACGCCAGGCAGGTCCTGTCCGCCCCCGTCGCCGACCTGCCGCACGACGAGCTGGTCGCCGCGATGACCGGCGAGGCGGCCGCGGCCTACCGGTCGCGCGGCCGCAGGCCGGACCCGGCCGCGCCGGTCGTACTGGAGGCGACCGGGCTGAGTCTGGAGGGGCGATACCGGGAGGTGAACCTGTCGGTGCGGGCCGGCGAGATCGTCGGCCTGGCCGGCTCGGGCGGCAGCGGGAAGGTCGGCCTGGCCGAGACGCTTGTCGGACTGCGCAGGGCCGACACCGGGACGGTGACCGTGAACGGCACCGTTCCCCGGCCCGGCGACGTGACCGCCGCGCTGCGCGCCGGCCTGGGGTTCGTGCCACGCGACCGTCACCACGAGGGCTTCGTGCCGCTGCTGTCGATCGCCGAGAACGCGACCTTCCCGATCGCGCACAAGCTCGGCCGGTTCGGCGTCGTCTCCCCGGCCGGGCGGCGGGCGAAGGCGGAACGGATGATCGAGGACCTGGCGATCAAGACGTCCGGGCCCGAGCAGGCGGTCGGGGAGCTGTCCGGCGGCAACGCGCAGAAGGTGGTCATGGCCCGGGCGCTCGCCGACGACCCGAAGGCCCTGGTGGTGATCAACCCGACCGTCGGGGTGGACGTGAAGTCGAAGCAGGCCCTGCTGACAGCGGTGGAGGACGCCGTCACCCGGGGCGCCGGCGCCGTCCTTGTCTCCGACGAGCCGGAGGACCTGCGGATCTGTGACCGGGTGCTGGTGATGTTCCACGGCCGGGTCGTGAAGGAGATGCCACGAGGCTGGGCCGAGGCCGAGCTGGTGGCCGTGATGGAAGGTGTCGGCAACCGATGACCCCCTCGACGAGTGTTGTGACGGCCGCGCCGACGCTTCGGCTGGCCAGATTCCGCGACCTGGCGCTGCTCCCGGCCATCGCGGTGCTGGTGCTGGTGGGGGCGCTGATCGACTCGGCCTTCCTCAGCGGGGACAACATCGTCAACGTGCTCCAGCAGCAGACCGAGCTGTCGCTGCTGGTGCTCGCCGAGGCGATCATCCTGATCGCCGGAAAGTTCGACCTGTCCCTGGAGTCGACCGTCGGCCTCGCCCCGGCCCTCGCGGTCGGGCTGGTGATCCCCGCGGCCTCCAACGGCCTGGGCGCCGAGCTGCCCGCCTGGACGGCGATCCCGCTCTGCCTGCTGGTCGGCGCGCTGGTGGGCGCGTTCAACGGCATGCTGATCGTGCGGTTCAAGCTGTCGGCGTTCATCGTGACGCTCGGCATGCTCATCGTGCTGCGCGGGCTGCAGATCGGCTTCACCGGCGGGCAGAACCTGTTCGAGCTGCCCGAGTCGTTCCTCTACCTCGGCAACGCCCGCTGGCTGGGCCTGCCCGCCTCCATCTGGATCTGCGGCGTGCTGTTCACGATCGGCATCGTCGTGCTCGGATACTTCCGGCACGGACGGTCGATCTACGCCATCGGCGGCAACGCGGACGCGGCCCGCGCCGCCGGCATCCGGGCCGACCAGGTGGTCTGGACGGTGTTCGTGATCGGCGGCCTGCTCGCCGCACTGGCCGGACTGCTGATGACCGGACGGCTCGGCTCGGTGGCGGCCGACCAGGGCAACGGCATGATCTTCACGGTGTTCGCCGCCGCGGTCATCGGCGGGGTGAGCATGGACGGCGGCAAGGGCACGTTGTTCGGCGGCCTGTGCGGCGTGCTCGTGCTCGGGCTGATCAACAACATCCTGACCCTGGCCGGCGTGTCCGCGCAGTGGATCCAGGCGATCTACGGCGCGATCATCCTGCTCGCCCTCATCATGGCCCGGCTCACCAGCGGCAAGGCCCAGGACTGACCGTACGCCGCCCGACGAGATCCGCCCGGCACGAGAAAGGCGGCCCGGAGTGACTTCCGGGCCGCCCTCGCGCGGTGTCGGCCGTGCGCTAGCCGCCGTTGATGACGAAGCTCGTGCCCTGCTCGCGGACGATGTCGCCCTTGGCCGAGCCGGTGATCGTGACGCCGGTGAGCGTCGCGCTGCCGCGGGCGCCGTTCTGGGCCAGGATGCCGGCACCGTTGTTCGACTTGTCGATCTTCACGTTGGTGATCGCCACGCCCGGTGTCGCGCCGCCGCCCGACTTGAACTGGATGCCGTCGTAGGTCGAGTCGTGGATCTCGGTGTCCCTGATCGTGACGCCGGGGATGTCCCTGGTCGCCGCGAACAGCGTGATGGCGCCGAACTTCTGGTTCTCGCCCCAGAATGCGCCGCCGGTCCGATAGAGGGCGTTGCCGGCGATCAGCGTCTGCCCGGAGAAGGGCAGCGGGTCGTGGTCGGTCGCCAGCATGATGCCCGGGTAGTTCATGGTGTCGTAGACGAGGTTGTTCTCGATCGTGTTGCCGTAGCCACCGTAGATCGCGATGCCGTTCGCCCGCCAGGGCAGCTGAATGGTGTTGTTGACGAAGCTGTTGTCGTGGGCGATGTCGACCGAGGGGTCCTTGACGTACCGGTTGGCCCAGACCGCCAGCGAGTCGTCGCCCGTCGTACGGAACGAGGAGTCGAACACCCGCGAGTTCCGCGTGCCGTTGGTGAAGTTGATGCCGTCGGCGTAGGTGTCGCGGATGCGCATGCCGCTGAACTGCAGCCCGTCGGCCGGCCCCCACAGGGCGGGGATGTTGTCGTAGTCGCGGCCGACCCAGACCCCGACGTTGGCGTGTTCGATCCACACGTTGGTGATCTTCGTGTTCCTGCCGAACCGGCCGTTCAGCCCGACGCCGCCCTCCGCGCCGCCAGGACCGCCACGGATGCGGCCGGAGCCGAAGATGGCGATGTCGGAGATCTGGACGTTGTCGTCGATGTCGAAGCCGAAGTTGCCCTCGTGCGGGTGGTTGATGCCGCCGGCCAGGTGCGGCTCCGTCAGGGTGTACAGCTGGGAGTGCCACATGCCCGCGCCGCGGATGGTGACGTCCCTGATGCCCACCTGGTTGTACTGGCCGCGGTTCAGCGGGTCGTCGGTCAGGATCTTCTGCTCCTGCCGCCACTGGCCCGGCGGGATCCAGACGCAGCCGATCACGCCGTTCTGGTCGTCGGTCACCGCCCGCTGGATGGCGGCCGTGTCGTCGATCCCGTCATTGGGCACCGCGCCGTACGCCGTGATCGAGGTGCAGCCGGCCGGCTGGTCCGCCGGCGGCGCGACCTGCTCCAGGTCGACGAAGTCGATGATGTAGAAGGCCGCCGTGTCGCCCGCGTCGCGCTGCAGCCGGAACTTCGTGCCCGCCGGGTAGGTCTGCGGCAGCAGGGCGTGCGCCTCGTCGAACAGCCGCCGCGCGTCGGCCTGCGGGGTGTTCGTCAGCCCCTCGGGGTCGTCGGTGTTCCCGTACAGCCAGCTGTGCCGGGACGAGAGCGTCAGTTTCTGGACGAAGGCGTCGTCGACGTAGAGGCTGATCGTGGCGTCGATGCCGCCGCCGTTCGGCGCGTCGGGGATGGAGTTGCGCACCACGATCGAGTTGGCCCGGTTCGTCGAGGTGAACTCCACGAACTGGCCGGTGCCGTTCAGCCGCACCGACTTCCTGCCCGACGACTCGGTGGCGAAGTCGGTGTGCCCGAACGTCCGCAGCGGGTCGGCCTCCAGCAGGGTGCCTTGGTAGCGGGCGGCCTCGGCCTCGTACTCGGCCCACGGCACGGCGGCGCCGCGCCCGACCACGATCGCCTGGGAGAACGTGTTGTTGTTCTCGTTGGTCTCGGCGACGACGCCGGTCGCGTCGGCGGTGGCGGTGATCGTCGCGCCGCCGTCGGCGGCGGTCCAGCTTCCGCTGACGGCGACGGAGACCGTGGCCCCGGCGGCGATGGAAGGAGTGGAGCCGTTGAGCGTCGTGCCGCCCACCGCCACGCGGGTGACCGTTGTCGCCCCCGTGGCGGTGGTCCCGCGGTTCTTCACCGACACGGTGAACGTCACCGGCGTCCCGGCCGCGGGGTTCCGCGGGTTGGGGGTGACGCCGAGCACCTGCAGGTCGGGGCCGGGAGCCTGCGCGACGACCAGCGACGAGGAGGCGTTCAGCAGGTTGTTGTTCTCGTTCTGCTCGAAGACCGTGTTGTCGGCGTCCACCCTGGCGCTGACCGTGTAGGTCCCCTCTGCGCGCGTGCCGATGGCGTGGGTGACGGTCGCGGTGCCACCCGGCGGCAGGGCGGGGACGGCCGGGGCGCCGGCCAGTGCGCCGCCGACGTAGAGGTTCACGCTGTCGGCGGCCGCGGCGGCGGTGCCCGCGTTCTTGACCGTGGCCGACAGTGTGATCGTGTCCGTCTCGGTCGGGGAGGCCGGGGTCCACGACAGGTTCGTGACGGTGAGGTCGGGGTTCGGCGCCGGGACGCCGATCACCTGGAACTCGGCGACCTGGCCGCCCGGCGCGCCGGTGTTGCTCGTGAACCTCAGCTGGACGTCGGCGACGGTCGCGGACAAATTGATCGTCACCGAGTTGCCGGAGGCCGGGTTGAAGGTGTAGTCGGCAGTCGGCTTGAGAACCTGGTAGGTCGTCGCGCTCTGCTCGCGGCCCAGGACCTGGATGTTCTGCGTGCGCGTCGCCCAGACCGGGTCGGGATTGAGCTTCAGCACGACCGCGCTGACGGTGGCGTTGGCGCCGAGCCTGACGGTCAGCGTGTTGGGATACGCCCCCGGGTCGGCCTCCCAGTAGGTGGCCGGGTTGTTGTCGTTGGCGTTGGCCGCGACGAACGTGAACACATGGCCCGACTCGACCATCTCCTTGCCGATGGCGAGGTTGGAGCCGGGGTCGCCGGCGCCGTCGCGGGTCACCGCGTTGCTGTCGGCCGACTGGTTGCCCGCCGCGTCCCTGGCCCGGACGACGTACGTCACGGTCGCCGATGCCGGTTGGGTGTCGGTGTAGGTGAGCACGGTGCCCGCGACGCTGGCCCGGAGCCGGCTGTTGGCGTAGACGTCGTAGCCGGTCACCCCCTTGTCGTCGCTGGAGGCGTTCCAGGTGAGCGTGATCTGGCCGGAGGCCGGCTGGGTGTAGGCGAGGTTCGTGGGGGCGCTCGGCGCCTGGGTGTCGGCCTCGGTGCCGCTCGACGCGTAGATCTCGAACTCGGAGATCTGCGCGGCCGGCCAGCCGGTGTTGGCGGTGACGTTCACCCGCCAGAACCGGTGCGTCGCGGCGGTGAAGTCGATGGTGACCTTGTTGCCGGTCGCCGGGTTGAAGGTGTAGCCGGCCGAGGCCACCACCGTGCTGAAGGCGGAGCCGTCCGCACTGCCCTGCACGGACAGCGTCTGGGTGCGGGTCTGCCAGACGCTCGGCGAGGGCACCTTCAGGACGATCCGGTCCACGCTCCTGGCGGTGCCGAGGTCGACCTGCGCCCACTGCGGGAAGCTGTTGTTGGCGCTCTCCCAATAGGTGTCCTGGTTGCCGTCGTTGAGAGCCGACACGGGATAGCCGGCCGTGGAACTGCCGGCCTGGGTCGCCTTGCCCGGCGACAGGTTGGGACCTCCCGCGGCGGCGGCCGGGACGACCCACGCCAGGAGGGTGAGCATGCCCGCGACGACCAGGGTCGCGAGCAGGCGTAACGGTCCGTGCGATGTCCTCATTCGCGCTCTTCCATCTCTCGTACGGGGACGGCAGGCCGGTGCGGGAGGACGTATGGCCTCCACGGCACCCGGATGGGCGGCGAATGCACGGACGCGATGCACTCAGGGTGTTGCGCTGAACGGAAAGAGTTTTGATGTTCCTTGCACAGTTATTGCAGAGGTTTGGCCAGATGTTACATAGGCACTACTGCGCCGTCAACGCTCGGAAAAGGCGAAGGTGAAGCCGGAGCGGCGGCTGCGTGCCGACCCGTCTGACCGTGGGCGGGCGCACCGTCGCCGGACCGCAGGCCCGCGCGCTGCCCGCGCCGATTCAGAGCGTGCGGCGGAGCCACTCCTCGACGCCCGCCACGTGGACCGTGGCCCAGGCCCTGGCCACCTCCGGCCTCCGGGCCGCGATCGCGTCGCAGATCATCACGTGCTGGTCCCGGGTGTCGTCGAGCGCTCCCTCCTGGGTGAGGCCGCGCCATACCCGGGCCCGCGTCGTCGGCCCGGAGAGGCTATCGATCAGCGAGCACAGCACCGGGTTGCCCGATCCCGCCGCGATGTGCTGGTGGAACCGCAGGTCGTTGGCGACGAGCTCCTCCACGCTGGGATCGTCGGGCAGCGCGTCGAGGATGGCGCGAAGCTCCTTGACGTCCTCGTCGGACATGTTCATCGCGGCCATCGCGGTGGCGGCGGGCTCAAGGACCCGCCGCACCTCCAGGAACTGCAGCACGGTGTCGTCGCGGTGGAAGTCCACGACGAACGACATCGCCTCCAGGAGCAGGTGGGGCTGCAGGCTGGTGACGTAGGTGCCGTCGCCCTGCCGTACGTCGAGCACGTTGATCAGAGCGAGGGCGCGGACGGCCTCGCGCAGGGAGTTGCGGGACAGGCCGAGCCGTTCGGCCAGGTCCGCCTCCTTCGGCAGCCGGTCACCCGGAGCGAGCTCGCCCGACGTGATCATCTGCTTGATCCTGTCGATCGCCGCGTCCGTGACCGCCACGGAGCCTCCTCCACTGTTTCCTCGCGAACGAGGCCGCATACATCGGATGTATAGCAGTGTAAAGGAGTAGGGGTGGCGCCCGCACCGGACCTGCCCCTGCTGAGGCGTCACCCCTTCGCTGCGTCGGGGAGGAGGAAAGAAGCACCCGGTTCCTCCGATCTCCTCCTCCCCGCCGTACGCGGATCTCGATGAACGGACGGACGGACGCGCTCGAAGAGCCGCCCGGTCATCGCCGGGTCACAGTCCGATGCCGCGGCTGCCGAGGTGCTTGGCCGTGGTGGCGGGGCCGCCGCCGACCGGCCAGTAGGGGAGTGAGGTGGTGGGATTGGAGGCCCGCTGGATGAGGTAGGAGGTGCCGGCCTGCGCGGGGATGGCGATGGTGGCGCCGGTCTGGTCGGTCAGCACGGCGGCGCCGCCGCCGTTCACGACGGTGACGTTCTGGCCCGGCCACGGGTTGCGGGCTCGGGGGCGTCGGCCCGCACGTACGCCTTCAGCGTCATGCCGCCGCCGGACTCGTACAGCGTCCCGTCGTACAGGTCGAAGTAGCCCTTGAAGTCCGACGCCCCGGTGAGCCTGCTCAGCCCGGGGATGGAGACCTGCCCCGGCGACTTGCGGTCCGGGAAGGTGTCGTTGCGGTTCAGCTGCGCGGTGAACCATTCCCGCCCCAGGCGGGGGCGCCGAGGGTGCCGTTGCCGAGCGGGACGAACTGGGTGGAGCTGGAGTCGGCCTTGCTCAGCACGATGTTCGACCGGCGCGCCACGTTGGGGTGTCCACCACGAACGTCCCGTTCTGCCACGCCGTCGAGGTGCCGGTCGGCGACACCGACGGACTCGGGGACGCCGAGGGGCTGGCCTTCCAAAGAGGAGGGAATGCAGAGATGTCCGGCGCCGGGGGTGTCCCCGGCGCCGGCACGGATGGTCAGGCGCGCGTCCAGCGCTGGTTGGCCTGGCCGTTGCAGGTCCAGATGATGGCCTTGGTGCCGTTGGCGGTGCCCGCGTTGTAGGCGTCCAGGCACTTGTTCGAGCCGACGGCGGTGATGGTGCCGTCGGAGTTGA